>JAEKLQ010000037.1 GCA_019509785.1 Fibrobacterota bacterium
GCCGTGGCCAACGGGGATTTGTCCAAGAAGATCACGGTGGACGTGAAGGGCGAAATCCTTGAGCTGAAGAACACCATCAACATCATGGTGGATCAGCTGAACTCCTTCGCGTCGGAAGTGACGCGCGTGGCGCGCGAGGTGGGTACGGAAGGCAAGCTGGGCGGCCAGGCCGAAGTGCGCGGCGTCGCCGGCACTTGGAAGGATTTGACGGATTCCGTGAACTTCATGGCCGGTAACCTGACCGGGCAGGTGCGTAACATCGCCGAAGTGGCGACCGCCATCGCGAACGGGAATTTGTCGAAGAAGATCACGGCCGAAGCCAAGGGGGAAATCCTCGAGCTCAAGAACACCATCAATATCATGGTGGATCAGCTGAACTCCTTCGCGTCGGAAGTGACGCGCGTGGCCCGCGAAGTAGGCTCGGAAGGCCGTCTGGGCGGCCAGGCGGAAGTGAAGGGCGTGGGCGGCACCTGGAAGGATTTGACCGACTCGGTGAATTTCATGGCGTCCAACTTGACCTCGCAGGTGCGTAACATCGCCGAAGTGACCACCGCCGTGGCCAACGGGGATTTGTCCAAGAAGATCACGGTGGACGTGAAGGGCGAGATCCTGGAGTTGAAACGCACCATCAATACCATGGTGGATCAGCTGAACTCCTTCGCGTCGGAAGTGACGCGTGTGGCGCGCGAGGTGGGTACGGAAGGCAAGCTGGGCGGCCAAGCCGAAGTGCGCGACGTGGGCGGCACCTGGAAGGATTTGACCGACTCGGTGAACTTCATGGCCTCGAACCTTACCGGCCAGGTGCGTAATATCGCCCAGGTGACGACGGCGGTGGCCAATGGCGATTTGTCCAAGAAGATCACGGTGGACGTGAAGGGCGAGATCCTGGAGCTGAAGAACACCATCAATACCATGGTGGATCAGTTGAACTCCTTCGCGTCGGAAGTGTCGCGCGTGGCGCGCGAGGTGGGTTCGGACGGAAAGCTCGGCGGCCAGGCCCAGGTGAAGGGCGTGTCGGGCACGTGGAAGGATTTGACGGATAACGTGAACTCGATGGCCTCGAACCTGACGGGCCAGGTGCGTAACATCGCCGAGGTGACCATCTCGGTGGCCAACGGCGATTTGTCCAAGAAGATCACCGTGGACGTGCGCGGTGAGTTCCTGCAATTGAAGGACACCATCAATACCATGGTGGATCAGTTGCGCGCCTTCGCTTCGGAAGTGACGCGCGTGGCGCGCGAAGTGGGTACGGAAGGCAAGTTGGGGGGCCAAGCCTACGTACAGGGCGTGGCGGGCGTTTGGAAGGATTTGACGGATAACGTGAACTTCATGGCCTCCAACCTGACGGGCCAGGTGCGTAACATCGCCCAGGTGACCACGGCGGTGGCCAACGGCGATTTGTCCAAGAAGATCACAGTGGACGTGAAAGGCGAAATCCTGGAGCTGAAGAACACCATCAATACCATGGTGGACCAGTTGTCCTCTTTCGCGTCGGAAGTGTCGCGCGTGGCGCGAGAGGTGGGCACGGAAGGCAAGCTGGGCGGCCAGGCCCAGGTGCGCGGCGTGGGGGGCACCTGGAAGGATCTGACCGATAACGTGAACTTCATGGCCGGTAACCTGACCAACCAGGTGCGAGGCATCGCTAAAGTAGTGACCTCGGTGGCCAATGGCGATTTGAAGCAGAAGCTGGCTTTCGAAGCCAAGGGCGAAATCGCGGCCTTGGCCGATACCATCAACGGCATGATCGATACCCTGGCGACCTTCGCGGACCAGGTGACTACGGTGGCCCGCGAAGTGGGCGTGGAAGGCAAGCTGGGCGGCCAAGCGCTCGTGCCCGGCGCCGCCGGTACCTGGAAGGGCCTGACGGATAACGTGAACCAGTTGGCGGCTAACCTGACGACCCAGGTGCGCGCCATCGCCGAGGTGGCGACGGCAGTGACCAAGGGCGATTTGACCCGTTCCATCCAGGTGGACGCCCAGGGCGAGGTGGAAGCCCTGAAGGACACCATCAACCAAATGATCGTGAACCTCCGCGAGACAACCTTGAAGAACGCGGAGCAGGACTGGCTTAAGACCAACCTCGCGAAGTTCACCCAGATGTTGCAAGGCCAGAAGGACCTGCTCACGGTGACAAAGCGCATCCTGGCCGAATTGGCGCCGGTGGTGGCGGCCCAGCACGGCGTGTTCTACCTGGTACAGCAACAGGAGGACGAAGCCGTCCTGAAGCTGATGGCTTCATACGCGTACAAGGAACGGCGCCTGGTGGCGACCGGGTTCAAGATGGGCGAGGGGCTGGTGGGGCAATGCGCCCTGGAGAAAGAGCGCATCCTGCTTACCAACGTGCCTTCGGACTATATCATGATCAACAGCGGGTTGGGGGAGGCTCCGCCCCTTTCCATCATCGTGCTTCCCGTGATTTTCGAGGGCCAGGTGAAGGCGGTCATCGAGCTGGCTTCCTTCGAACGCTTCAACGCCACCCATCAGACCTTCCTGGAGCAACTGACCGAATCCATCGGCATAGTGCTCAACACCATCGAGGCCAACATGCGTACCGAGGATTTGCTGAAGCAATCCCAGTCGCTGGCCCAAGAGCTGCAATCGCAACAGGAAGAGCTGCAGCAGACCAATGAGGAGCTGGAAGAAAAAGCCAAGCTGCTGGTGGAACAGAACGCCGAGGTGGAGCGCAAGAACCGCGAGGTGGAACAGGCCAAGCAAGCCTTGGAAGAAAAGGCATCTCAGCTGGCGCTGACCTCCAAGTACAAGTCCGAGTTTCTGGCCAACATGTCCCATGAGTTACGCACGCCCCTCAATTCCTTGCTGATCCTGGCGCAGCAATTGGCCGATAACGTGGAGGGCAATCTCCAGGTCAAGCAGATACAGTTCGCCCAGACCATCTATTCGGCGGGATCGGATTTGCTCACGCTGATCAACGACATCCTCGACCTTTCCAAGATCGAGTCGGGGACGGTCACGGTGGATCCTTCCGATCTTTCCTTCACCGAAATGCGCCAGTACGTGGAACGTACCTTCCGGCATATGGCGGATAACAAGAACCTCGACTTCCACGTGTCCGTGGACGAGGATTTGCCCAGCTACATGAACACCGACGTGAAGCGCTTGCAGCAGGTGATCAAGAACCTTCTCTCCAACGCCTTCAAGTTCACCGAGCGCGGGCACGTGGACCTCCGGATAAACGTGGCGCGCGCCGGCTGGAGCCCGGATCAGATGATACTCAACCGGGCCCGCAACGTGGTCGCCTTCTCCGTCACCGATACGGGGATCGGGATCCATCCCGACAAGCAGCAACTCATCTTCGAGGCTTTCCAGCAGGCCGATGGCACCACCAGCCGCAAATACGGCGGCACGGGCCTGGGATTATCCATCTCGCGCGAAATCGCCCGGCTCCTGGGCGGCGAGATCAAGCTCAGGTCGGCCTTGGGCGAAGGTTCCACATTCACTCTCTACCTACCGCTCGATTACAAGCCGCACACCTTGGGCAAGATATCCGACGCCGGGCAGCCGTTGCTGCCGTCCCCCGCCGAGGCCCGCCGCGACATGCCCCGCGAGGCCGCCCCGGCCGAAATGGCCCAACGCGATTGGCAGGCCTTCAGCGAAGTCCGGACCGTACCGAAGCCCCAACCGGTTACCGATGATCGCGAGTCCATCAAAACCGGCGACCAGGTGGTGATGATCGTGGAAGACGACGCGAATTTCTCCTACCTGCTGCTGGGCGTCGCTCGCGAGAAGGGCTTCAAAGGTATCGTCGTGCCGTGGGGGAATTCGGTGATGTCCCTCGCCCGCGAATACCAGCCGGACGCCATCACCTTGGATCTGCATCTGCCGGATATGGACGGCTGGAGCGTGCTGGCCCGTCTCAAGGAGGATTCGGCCACCCGCCACATCCCGGTGCATATCATCTCCGTCGACGAAGAGCGCGATCGCGGCTTGCGGGCCGGCGCCTTGTCGTTCCTCAATAAGCCGGCCACCAAGGAAACCTTGGATGAAGCCTTCGCGGACATCCAGGCATTCATCGCCAAGGGCGTGCGTAACCTGCTGGTCGTCGAGGATAATGCCGATCAAAGGACCGCCATCCTGGAGCTCGTGGCCGATCCGGACGTGGAAGTCGACGCCGTAGGCACCGGCGCCGAGGCCCTGGCCATCATGCGATCCAAACATATCGATTGCATGGTTATGGATCTGGGTCTGCCGGACATGGACGGGTTCGCCATGATCGAGGAGATCAAGAAGGATCCGGCGTTGCGGGAAGTACCCATCGTGGTCTACACCGGCAAGGACCTGACCACCAAGCAGGAATCGCAACTACGCGAGGTGGCGCAATCCATCATCATTAAGGACGTGCGTTCACCCGAGCGGTTGCTCGATGAGACCGCGCTCTTCCTGCATCGCGTACAGAAGCGCCTGCCGGAGCATAAACGCAAGATGCTGGAGCAGTTGCACCAATCCGACGCCCTGCTCCACGGGAAAAAGGTATTGGTGGTAGACGACGATATCCGGAACATCTTCGCCATGACCAGCCTGTTGGAACGGCACGGCATGGAGGTCATCACCGCGGAGAACGGCAAGGATGCCATCCAGATCCTGGAGAAGGGGTTGCATATCGACGCGGTGCTGATGGACATCATGATGCCCGAGATGGACGGGTACGATACCATGCGCGCCATCCGCCGCATGCCGCAGTACCAGGCCTTGCCCATCGTGGCCCTCACGGCGAAAGCCATGAAGGGGGATCGCGAGAAGTGCATCGAAGCGGGAGCCAGCGATTACATCTCCAAGCCGGTGGATACCGATCAGCTCTTGTCCCTCCTGCGCGTATGGGTGTACCGCTGATGCCCGCCCGAAAATCCGCGCTTAAAGAGGGGCGGGTCGGCGAGGAGCTGAACCCCATCCTCGAGGGAATCCTGGATCGATACGGATACGATTTCCGCGATTACTCCCGGCCGGTACTGGAAGGACGGGTGCGCTTCTTCATGAAGCAGGAGGGTATCCCGGATCTGGCCGCCTTCGGCGATCGCATCCTGTCCATCCCGGAGATCATGCAAAGGTTCCTGCTCGCGTTATCCTCGACCGGCGCGGCCATGTTCAAGGAACCGGAGCTGTACGCGGCCATCCGCCGGGACATCGTACCCGTCCTGCGGACTTACCCGTTCATACGCATCTGGCATGCCGGCTGCGGGAGCGGGCAGGAGGCTTATTCCATGGCCATCCTGCTCGCCGAAGAAGGCCTCTACGATCGTTGCCGCATCTACGCCACCGATATGGACGAAAGTTCCTTGCGAAAAGCCCGCGACGGGATTTTTTCGATACAGTCCATGCGTAAGTACGCCCAGAATTACGTCCAGGCGGGCGGGAAGAACTCCTTTTCCGACTACTACACGGCCAAGTACAACAGCGCCATCATCAACGCCTCGCTCCGGAAGAACATCGTTTTCGGCCAGCATAACCTTGTTTCGGACGGCTCGTTCAACGAGTTTCAGGTCATCTTTTGCCGCAACGTGCTGGGCTATTTCAACGATCGCCTGCAGGAGCGGGTACTAGGCCTTTTGCACGGGAGCCTGGGCATGTTCGGGTACCTGGGGCTGGGCCCCAAGGAAACCTTGCCTGCGGGCGGCTATCAAGGCTGCTTCAACGAAATCGACGCGAAGCATCGACTCTATCGGAAGGTCGCATAATGGCGGAGGGCAAACTGGGCAACGGCGCATCGGATGGTCCTTCTTTCGATGCGTCAGGGCCGCATGAAGAATCCGCGCATGGCCAGGGTGCCGTAATGTACGGGGAACCGACCTATCCCGCCAACGGGCATTCCATGGCCCTGCCGGCGGCCCAGGAGGAAAAAGTCAAAGTCCTCCTGGTGGACGATCTGCCGCATAAATTGACCGCGCTGCATGCCATCCTGGAGAACGAGAACCTGTCCCTGGTGACGGCCACTTCCGGATTCGACGCCTTGCGTAATCTTCTGCGCGAGGATTTCGCCGTCATCCTCCTCGACGTGATG
Source organism: Fibrobacterota bacterium (assembly GCA_019509785.1). NCBI lineage: Bacteria > Pseudomonadati > Fibrobacterota > Fibrobacterota bacterium. The sequence continues at coordinate 6,014 of JAEKLQ010000037.1, forward strand.
ATGCCCGGCCTGGACGGTTTCGAGACGGCCGCCCTAATCCGCCAGCGGAAGCGTTCGGAGCATACCCCCATCATCTTCATTACCGCCAACCTCGCGGACAACAACCTCTCCAAGGGCTACTCCCTGGGCGCCGTGGATTACATCTATGCGCCGGTCGTTCCCGAAATCCTGAAGGCCAAGGTGGCCGTATTCGTGGAGTTGTTCCGCATCAACCGCAAGGTGAGGCAGCAGACCCGCGCCTTGCGCACTTATACCCTCGACCTCGAGGTCGTGAACAAACAGCTCGAGCACCGCACGCGGGAATTGCAATCCAGCCGCGAAAGCTTCCGTAATATCGTGGAAAAGAACCAAGAAGGGATCGCCGTGGTGGATGCCGCGGGAAGCATCCGCTTCGCCAATCCCGCTTTCGCCCGCCTGCTGGGCGAACGGGGAGGAGAAGCTTCCGGTGGCGTGATCGGGAAGCCGTTCCCTTTCCAACTCGAAGCCGGCTCCATCCGCGAATTGGAGCACACCGGCGCGGACGGGAAGCCGATCCATATCGAAGTGTCCTTGGCGGAAACCCAATGGGAAGGCGGAACCGCCTACCTGGCCAGCGTGCGCGACGTAAGCATGCGGATCGATGCCGAAGCAGCGCTGCGCGACAGCGAGGAAAAGCTGCGGCAGGCCCAGAAGCTCGAATCCATCGGGCGCCTGGCCGGCGGCGTGGCCCATGATTTCAATAACCTCCTCACGGCCATCAACGGCTACACCGACATGGTGCTTGCCAGCTTGGAGGATTCCGATTCCAACAAATCCTACCTGCAGGAAGTGCGCCGATCGGGGGAACGCGCCGCCGAGCTGACCCACCAATTGCTGGCCTACAGCCGCAAGCAGGTGCTCGTGCCCAAGCTGCTCAATTTGAACAGCGTGGTGGACAACATGACCAACATGCTGCGCCGCCTGATCGGGGACAATATCGACCTGGTTTCGGCTCCGGACACGGATTTGGGTTTGGTCAAGGCCGATCCCGGCCAGCTAGAGCAATTGATCATGAACCTGGTGGTCAACGCCAAGGATGCCATGCCGGACGGGGGCCGCATCACCGTTTCCACCGGCATGGAAACCTTGGCCCAGGATTCGGACGCCCTGCATCCCATCGACAAGGAGTTATCCGTCGTACCCGGCCAGTACGTGGTCCTCAGCGTGGCCGATACCGGCATCGGCATGGACGACGATACGCGCAGCCGCATTTTCGAACCCTTCTTCACGACCAAGGAAGTGGGGCGGGGGACCGGCCTGGGCCTCTCCATGGTGTACGGCTTCGTCAAGCAAAGCGGGGGTAACATCACGGTTACGAGCGCTCCGGGTGCGGGCACCACCTTCCGCATTTACCTTCCCTTGGCGCCCGGCGGAGCCGCCTGGACTCCCGAGGCCCATGACGGAAGCATCGTCGAATCCGGATCCGAAACCATCCTGCTGGTGGAGGATGAAGCCACCGTCCGCAAGTTCCTCCTGAACGTCCTGACCCAAGTGGGATACCGGGTGATCGAAGCGGAGGACGGCAAGCACGCCCTGGATATCACCGGGACCCTTACCGAGCCCATCCACCTCCTCCTGACGGACGTGATGATGGCCAACATGGGCGGCCGCGAATTGGCGGCCAGGCTCTCGGAACGCCGCCCCGCGATGAAGATCCTTTTCATGTCCGGGTACGCCGAGGACGTGCGGCCCGATGGATGGGAAAGCCTCGGCGGAGTAGACTTCCTGCAGAAACCCTTTTCCCCGGGCATGCTGGCCCAACGGGTACGGTCGGTTCTGGATTCCACTCGGGCCTTGGCCGATTGAAAAAACTTCGGGCGGGGCGGTTTTTCCTGAAGGAATAGTTTTTTCCGGAGGACCCAAGTACCGTTTCCAAGAACCCATCCACGGGTGGTGGCATTCGCTCCGCGTGACTAAATTTCCTCAATAGGGAACGCAAGGAAAAAAATCCGACGATTCCTGACGTTTCCCCCATTTCCGGGAAGGGAAGCGGGTTGGCAATCTGACGCGATTGGGCGTGGGCATTGCCTTCTTGATAAATTGGTTGAATCGCCGACCGGACATGGGATAATAGAACGGATCCCACCACCAAGGAGTTTCGTCCATGGATGTGCCCAAGGCTTCTAAGGAACGCCAAGAATCCCGCCGCGTCGCCGGGGTATCCGCTTCTTCCCCTAGGATCGAGCCCCGGGTCCGCTTCATGCAGGATGAGGACGGGCTGGGCGCGTATTTGCGCGAGATCGGGAAGAACCGATTACTCTCGCTGGGGGAGGAGCGCGAGCTCTTGGCCCGTATGCGCAAGGGCGACAAGCGCGCCTTCAAGGATCTCATCACCGCGAACCTCCGTTTCGTGGTTTCGGTATGCCGCAAATACCAGCATCAGGGCCTGCCGCTCATCGATTTGATCAGCGAAGGGAATCTCGGCCTTATCCGCGCGGCGCAAAGCTTCGACGATACCCGCACTTGCCGCTTCATCAGCTACGCCGTGTGGTGGGTGCGCCAGCGCATATTGCAAGCGCTCGCGGAACAATCCCGGAACATCAGCCTGCCGGTAGGGAAAGCGGCCTTGTTGCGTAAGCTGAGCCATGTGCGCAAGATCCTGGAACAGAAGCAGGGTCGCGAACCGCTGCCCAGCGAACTCGCCGAAGCCCTGCGTATCAACGAGAAAGAGGTGCTGGATCTTTTGCAAGCGGGCCGGAGCTCGCTGTCGTTGAGCGAACCCGGCGCCGGAATGGAAGACATCCCCATCGAAGACATGATCGCGGATCAAAGCGCGGAAAGCCCGGACCAGAGGATCGACGCCGCCCGCCGCCAGCGCGGCGTGCTCGAGGTGGTTAACGGGCTCAAGGAACTGGAAGCCCTGGTGTTGCGTTTGTACTTCGGACTGGGCCAGGAACATGCCTTAACGCTGGAGGAAATCAGCCAGCGGCTGGACGTCAGCCCGGAGCGCATCCGCCAGATCAAGGAGAACGCGCTCCATCGGCTGCGTCATCCCAGCCGCATCCAACAGCTCATGGACGTCGCCTGAAGGCGACGGCCGCGGCCCGGTCCCGATACCGCCCCGTCGACGCTACCGTAACTTCGATGTTACGGTAGCGTTTTTTTTGGCCATCAACCATGGGGTAAACCCGAGGGCGGAATCCGTCGTGGCGGGCTACCGGGGTTTGAGGTCTTGAAAAAGAGGAAGGCATGGGGGCATAATCATCAAGAATGCGCCTTTCCCCGCTTTTCACCATTTGCGCGATAATCGCGTCCTGCTTCCAACATGCCCTGGCCTCGGAGGCGGACACGGTCGATCAAAAGCGCGTGCATGCCGAATACGGGGACGGCAATTTCGAAACCGTGGTGCAAATCCTGGAAGATTACCGCGGCCGACATGAGCATTACCGCGCGGCCGACAGCGTGGTGATCGCGAAGTATCTCGGGGTGATCTACGCGGCCAACCCCGATTCCCGCGAGAAGGGCAAGTACTGGCTCTACCGCATGCTGCAACTCGATCCCGGGCAGGACCTGGTCGATTTGTACGTGGGCGAGGAGGTCCAGGCGGTCTTCGACAAGGTGCGGCAGGAATTCGTGGTGCGCCGCAATTACCGGGGCATAAACGATACCCGGCTCAACAAGGCGGTGGCCGCGGGCGATCCCCCTAAACGCGATACCGTGGTCCGCAAGGACACCGTCGTGGTCAGGGACAATTATTTATCGCCAATCGTGACTCCGATCACCGAGGGGATAAGGGGCGGCTACGACGAAGTGAAGGGCGGGATCAAGGCCGGCATCGAAGCCGGGTACGTCCCCGTCAAAGAAGAGGCCCGCCCGGACGATAACGGCTTGACCGGCAACATCAACGCGGGGGCCGGGCTCAAGTTCGTGGAATCCCGTTGGGAAACCCTGGCCGGATTCTCGGACGAAACCGGCTTCCGGGTGGCGGCGGATTTCCGTAGGCGCAAGTGGCCCATCAATATCGCCCTCGACTTCAACTACGCGTTCTCGCCCGAGGTCTACCAAGACCTGACGGGTAGCGGGCATGGCCTGGCGAAGCAGACGATCCGCACCTACGAGATTTGCGCCGGGGTGCGCAAGATATTCGACTTCAAGCTCTACAGCGTCCGGCCCTTCTTCGGCGGGGGCCTGGGATACCTGTATACGGAATGGGATCTCAAGAGCGACAATTACGATTCCCATCTGCCGGGCGACGCCACGGGCATCTGGGTCAACGGCGGCGTCTATTGGGAGCTGGATCGGCATTTCAACATCGGCATCGATTGGATGTACTCCTGGGCCAAGATAAGCTTCTACAACGAGTCCCTCAATAACGGCGGACAGCACCTGAATATGCTACTGGGCTACCATTACTGAAGCGCCGCCCCTTGGGGCCTTTTCCGGCATGCGCGACATCCTCATCCTACAAACCGCCCGGCTGGGCGACCTCGCGCAAACGGCTCCCATGCTGCGGAGCCTGCGCCGGAACCATCCCGGGGCCCGCCTGACCCTGGTCGCCCAAGCGGGTCCGGCGGGACTTTTGGCCGATTCGGGACTATGCGATCGCTTGGTTTGCGTGCCTTACGATGAACTCGGATCCCTGGCTGATCCCGCGGTCGAGAACGCATTCCCGGGCATCGGCTCCTTCGCGGCGGAACCCGCTTTCAGCGCGGAATACGATCTGCTGGTCAACCTCTCCAACGATCTGGGTACCGCCGTCCTCTGCCGCCGGATCGCGGCGCGGCGCAAGCTTGGGCGCATCCACTCATTCGAAGGCGAACTGCGTTTGCTCGGTCCTTGGTCCAAGTACTTGTATGCCATGGTCACGCATCGCCGCGAAAACCTCTTCAACTTGGTGGACATCCAAACCGGAATTGCCGGCCTGGCCCCGCATCCGGAGACCGTTTCCTTGCCCGTATCCGAAGGCCGCCGCATTGAGGCCCTGGCCCTGTTGGCCGGGTTTGGAATTCGTCCCGGTCGGCTTTTGGTTTCCGGGAAACCGTTGCTCCCAGGGCAGCCTTTGGCCGCTGGGCAAACCTTGGTTCCTGGCCAAACCTTGGTTGCTTTGCAGGCCGGGGCCAGCTCTTTGCATCGCGCCTGGTCGCTGGAGAATTTCGCGGCCTTGGGAGCGGGCCTGAGGCTCGACCCGGGAGTTCAACTGGTGTTGCTGGGGGACGCGCGCGAAAAGGATCGTTGCGCTGAATTGGCGCAGCGCATCGGCGGCGAGGGCGTAGCCAATCTGGCCGGGGCCACCTCCCTGGCCCAGATGCATGCCGTACTCGCGGTATGCGATCTGCTCATCAGCAATGATACGGGTTCCGTACACGTAGCCGCCGCGGCGGGAACCGCCACCCTGGGACTGTATTTCTCCACGGCCTACTACGCGGAGACCGCGCCCTATGGGGCCGGGCATACCGTTATGCAAACTGAAATCGCCTGCGCGCCGTGCGACGCTTCCAACGTTTGCGCGGTGCAAAAATGCCGCGAATTCCTGCCGGCCGGGGCCGTACTGGAAACCGCGCGTTGGTTGTTGTCGGGGGCCCCTACGGATGCGGCTCCCGCAGCCGCCCCCAATCTTTCCTTGTACCGAAGCCGGTTCCTGAAGGATGGCAGCCTGGCTTATCTGCCCGTCCGGACCGAAGCCGCCTCCGCCCATTTCCAGGAAGCCTTGCTGGGCCGCTTGCTTTGGCAGGATGCGATGGGCCTCGGCGGCGATCCGGCTTTGGACGAGTTGCGCTTGCGGCTAAGCAGGGAAGAGCCTTTCCGGCGCCTGCGGGAAACCTTAACGAAGGCGCTGGCGGATTTGGAAATCCCCGTGCGCCGCGGCCTGGAACTGGCCGTTGCATTGCGCGCCGAGTTTAGCGCCGGGATGCCGGCGCACGAACGCATCTTGTCTTTGCACGGCGAGCTCGCCGATCTGGCCGTCGTGCTCGCCTCGGCTTCGAAGTCCGCGGGCTTGTGCGGGTCCTTCCTCCATTTCGAAATGATGGACATGGACTACGTCGCCTATCCTTCCCTGGCCGGGATCCTGGAGGAAAAGTACCGCATGCTGGCGGATTGGCTCGCGCGATTCCGCGCTACGCTTGGCGGCATGGGGTAAGCTCCCTCGGGCCCGCCCGCCGGTTTGTACTTTTCCACTTCATGCCGCGCATCCTGCACGCCGCCGACTTGCACCTTTGCGAGGAGGATAAAGCCTACGGCCTCGCCGTCTTCGCGGAATTGATCGAAACCGCGCGCGCGGAACGGGTCGATTACCTGCTGTTCTGCGGCGATCTATTCGACACCTTCGCCGACGCCGAGCGCCTTAAGGGCGAGGTGAGGCGGTTGCTGGGGACGCCTCCTTTCGAATTCCTATATCTGCCTGGGAATCATGAGGAGATCCGCAAGGGCGGGGGAGACTTGGGCCGCTTGGACCTGGGCGCGGCCGATCTTCTCGCTACCGCGCCTTGGTCCTTGTTCCGTCGCGAGCACGGCGGCGCTCCCATCGAATTCCTATCCGTGCCCCATCAGGAATCGTATTCCGGATACGGAAGCTGGACGATTCCCCGCAAGGAAACCCGTTGGCGGGTAGCCCTGGCCCATGGCCTGGTGGCAGGCCTCGCCTACCGCGGACCGGACGATGAAGGCGGGGCCTCCGCCCTGGATCCGGATCTTTTCCAACGCTTCGGCGTCGACTACGCGGCCTTGGGGCACATCCATGGGGCCCGAAGCCAAAGCTTGGGATCGGTTACCTTCGCCTATCCGGGTTCCAGCCGGGTATGGCGCCGGAATGAATCGGGCGCCCGCGGGGCCTGGCTCGTCGACCTGCCCGAGCAAGGCCCACTACGGCCCGCTTTCGTGCCATTAAAGGCCGCGGGACAATTCCGGCAATACGCCTTGCCCTTATCGCTCGAAGGCGAACCCGCCGATATCGAGGCCCTGGCGAAGGAATGGGGAAAGGCCGATTTCATCGTTCTGAGTTTCACCGGCATCGTGGAGGATGAGCAAGCCGTGGCGGCCTTGGCGGAGCGGCTTCGGACCCGTTACGCCGATCGCGTACGCAAATTCGAGATCGAGAGGGACGAAGTGGTCGCATTGCCGGGCATCGCGGGCCAGCCCTTGGTACGGCGCTTTCTGGAGGCATGGGAGAAGCGGGTCCCAGCGATCGGCGCTCCCGGCGGCGATGAACGTCGCGCGGACTGGCTGCGCGCCCGCGATCTCGCCCTGGCCGCGCTGAAGGCCGGCTTGGAGCGGGCGACATGATCCGTAAGCTCATCTTCCAGGGTTTCGGGAAGTTCGGGCGGGAAACCTTCGACCTGGCGCCCGTCACCGTGGTCTTCGGGCCCAACGAAGCGGGTAAAACCACTTTCTTCGACGGCTTGTTCCAGGCCGTATGCCGGCCCAGCGAAGCCAAGAAATCCGGGAAAATCCTGAAAGAGCGGTATGGCGCCGCCCGCCAGGTCAGCGCCGTCATGGCTAACGAATCTCCCATCACCGACGAAGAGTTCCTGAGTTTGTACGCCATCCGCGCGGGCGATCTCAACCTGCGCCTGGATCAGGGAACCGATTGGATCGAGAAGCTCAAGGCGCGGCTCTTCCATGGGGGGATCGATCCCGCCGTTCTCATCGCCGAGTTCCAGAAGCGGAGTTCCGATTCGCGGGCGGTCGTCGTCAACAAGGAATTGGAGAAGGCCCGCGAGGCCGCGGCGCGTACCCGATCGGATCTGGAAAAGCTCCGCCGGGAACGCGAAGGGCACCTTGCGCGCGAACGGGAAGTAGCGGCCATGGAAGAATCCCTGACCGGCCTGCGCGCGCGTATGGAAGCGGCCCTCGAGGAGGCGCGTACCATGGAGGCCGAGCTGGAATCGGAGGAGCGCATCGCGCGGCGCCAGAAATTGGCGGCCCACCTTGCTCGCTGGGAAGAATGGTCGGACCTGGAGGCGGAAGCGCGTTCGCTGGAATCTTTCGCCGAAGATCGCCGCGCCGAGTTCGAAAACCTGGCCGCCGCCACGCGTACCCTGGCCGAAGCCGTCTCCTCAGGCCGGGGGAAACGCGATCAATGCGCCGAGCTTTTGGCCGAATCCCGCGCCGAAGCGCGCATGGCCCGGGAGGCCGTCGACGCCGCCGTCTCGCGCGCGGCCCTGGCCCGCCGTCTGTCCGACGCCTCCCGCGCCTTGCTTGCCGCCGGGGGCGGGGGATTGGGTCGGGGCGGGATGATCACATCTTCCGCATGGATCGCGGGCGCCCTGGCCGGAGGCATCGCCGCCCGCGGGCTCCTGGCCCTGGGCGCCATACTCGCGGGTCTGGTCGGGGCCGCGGTTTCGCTCTTCGCTTCCTTGCGGATGGGGCAACGCGCGGCCGCGCGCCGGCGCGAGTCGTCCTTGGCGGCTTGGAAGGACGAATGGATGGCCGCGGGAAACCCGTCCGAGGGCGTGGCCGGCCTGTCCTCTTTGGAAGGTTTCACCAAAGCGATGGACGAGAAGGCGCGCGAGAAGGATGCCGCCGAGGCGCGCTCCCGCGAGGCCGCGGCCCGCTGCGAAACGCGCCAGACCGATTTAGAGCGCGCCGAAGCCGAATGGGGCCGCGGAAAAGACGCGGAAGAGTCCGCGCGCAGGGCCGAACGGGCGTGGCTGCATTCCCGAGGTTGCGAGACTTTCGCGGAATACGATCGTAAAACGGCGCGGGTGGCGCAGCTGCGCGGGGAGATCGGCAAGCGCCGGGCCGAACTGGATGTATTGGCCGCGGGCGGCTCCCTGGAAGCTTGGCGGGCCGAGGTTCAGCGCAAGCTGCGGGATTTGGATCGGGACGGGGTGCCTGCCGCAGGCCGGGACGATGCCGCGCTGCAACGGTTGCGGAACCGCAAGGCCGAGCTGCAACGCGAAAGGGAAGAGGTCGCCCGCCGGGAAAAGGACATGATCGATCGCCGGTCCGGCGCGGCGGGGGAAATCCGCGGGGCCATCGGCAAATTGGCGGGGGAAATGGTGGCCGCGGAGGATGGCCTGGCCGCCGCCGAAGAAATGGTACGTCGGCTCGAGTTGGATAAACGCGCGGCCGCCTTAGCCCTGTCCATTTTCCAAGAGATCGGAACGGGGGCGGATATGCTCCTGGCCGGCTTGTCCGGCGAGATCGGCAACATGTTGGCGCGCATCCTGCCCGGCGAACGCGCGGTGGCCTTGGCCGGTCTGGAAGAAGATCGCATCCGGGCCGGGGATGCCGCCGGCACGGCGCGCGCCCTGCCCAACCTCTCCACCGGGACCCAACATGCGCTGGTGCTGGCCGCCAAGTTGGCCATGGCCCGCAAGCATCGCGAGGGTCCCGGCCTGTTCGTGCTCGACGAGCCGTTCCTGGCCATGGACGAGGCCCGCGAGACGCGCGCGCTGGAAATGTTGCGCGAGTTCCATCTACGGCATGGCTGGCAATTCATCCTCCTGACCAAGGAGGCGCGCCTGCGGGACAAGATGGGATCCCTTTTCGCCGATGTCCGCATCATCGAGTTGCAGGCGTCGGGTAGGGAAACTCCCGATTAAGGCCAAGTTGACCTTCCCCAGGTAACCGATCCGGCCTCGTGGCGCGTCGTAACCGGAAGGATCGTACCGGAAGCGCGTCTATTTCGTCTGCAACTCGCGGCGTTTCCCGTATCCATCGGGCATCCGCAAATGTTATTATAGGAGGACTCCCCATGGCCGTCGAAACCGGGACATTGAATGCCGCCGCCGCGACTCTCGCCTCTTCCTCCTCATTCGCTGGGAGCTATCCGATGACCGATTCCTTCCGGACCTTGCCGGGCCTGCTCAAATACGTGGAAGCCAAGTTCCGGAACCCGGCCACGCTGGGTTACAAGAAGGATGGCGCATGGGTCGGCATATCGACCCAGGAGATGGGCGAAACCGTGCGTCGGCTTTCCTCCGGGCTGGTGGAACTCGGCCTCAAGCCCGGCGACAAGGTCGGCATCGTGGCCGATCCTTCCCCTTTCTGGATGATGATGGATCTCGCAATCCTGGGGGCCGGAGCCATTTCGGTGCCGATGTTCGCCAACATCTCCCATGAGAATCTCAACTTCGAAATCCAGGATTCCGGGATGCGGTTCCTCTTCGTCGGCTCCCTGGAACAGTACGAGGCCATGAAACCCTTCTTCGGCCGCCTGGAAAAGATCCTCGCCATGGCGCCGCAAGCGGCTTCCGCCGGGGACGCCAAGGTGGTCGCCTTCCAAGCCCTGCTGGACCTAGGCTCCAAGCGCATCGCCGCCCACCCCGGCGAGTACCTCCGCCTATCCGAAGGCATCAACGAGCAGGATACCGCCACCCTCATCTACACCTCTGGAAGCACGGGAATGCCCAAGGGCGTCACCCTGACCCATCGCAACCTGGTCACCCAGGTCATGGGCGCGGTCAAGCGTTTCCCTCTCGATCCCAAGACCGACGTCATCCTCTCTTGCCTCCCCTTGGCCCACGTCTTCGAACGCCTGGTGGCGTACTACTACCTGTACTCAGGTTGCCCCCTCTACTTCGCGGAAGAAATCAAAAAGGTCGGGGATAACCTGCGCGAACTGCACCCTACCGTCATCACCATGGTGCCGCGTTTGTTGGAGAAGGTGCATGCGCGTTTCCAGGCCAACCTGGAATTGGCGAAGGGTTTCAAGAAAACCCTGGGGATGAAAGCCTGGGAAAGGGCGCATAAGAAGGAGCCGGGCAGCAAGGATAACTGGAAGGACAAGCTGTACGACGCGTTGGTTTATAAGAAGATGCGCGAGGGCCTGGGCGGCCGATTGCGCTTGGCGATTTCCGGTAGCGCCCCGCTGGATCCGGCCCTGGCCGCTTTCCTGTTGAACATCGGCATCCCGATTTACGAAGGCTACGGATTGACCGAGGCCTCCCCCGTGATCGCCTGCAATTATCCCGGCCATCGCAAGCTGGGCACCGTGGGCCTGGCTTTCCCCGGCGTGGAAGTGAAAATCGCCGATGATGGCGAAATCATGGCCCGCGGCCCGAATATCATGAAGGGCTACCACAACAAGCCGGTAGAGACCGCCGAAGTCATAGACAAGATGGGTTGGCTGCATACCGGGGACCTCGGGCACGTCGATAACGAGAACTTCATCAAGATCACCGGCCGCAAGAAGGAACTCTTCAAGACGGCGAACGGCAAATACGTGGCTCCCGTCCCCATCGAGGCCGCCATCGCGTCCAGTAAGCTGGCGGATATGGTGATGGTGGTGGCGGAAGGGAAACCCTTCACGACATGCCTCATCTTCCCTGATTTCGAAAACCTGAAGGTCGTGAAACAGGAGCTGGGAGCCGAGACGGCCGAGAACGGCGCCTTCCTCGACAGCGCCGAGGCCAAGGCCTACGTGCAAAAGACCGTGGACGAGGTGAACGCCAAGTTGAACCATTGGGAGCAGATCCAGAAGTTCCGGATCATCAAGACGCCCATTTCCATCGATACCGGAGAACTTACCCCGACCATGAAAATCCGCCGCCATGTTGTCATGGAAAAATGCCGGGCGGAAATCGATTCGATGTACCGGTCGTAAGAACAATTTCCGCGCGGAAATTGATTCCATGCACCGCCCCTAAGTACAATATTAGAGGTATCGCCGCCCGATCCGGGCCGGCGGTCGCGGACGCCGAAACGCGGCGCCGCCAGAATCCTTCCCCTTCCCCGGAGGAGCCTCTATGCAACCCATCCGCAGCGCCACCGTCATCGGCTCCGGCATCATGGGATCCCAGATCGCCGCCCACCTGGCCGGATGCGGCATCCCCGTCCTGCTCCTCGACATCCCCACCGAAGGGAAGGACCGCAACGCGGTGGCCAACAAGGGTCGAGATGGGTTGAAGAAGGTGAAGCCCTCGCCGCTTTATTCCACCGAAGCCCTGGATTTGATCAGCACCGGCAATACCGCCGATCATCTGGCCGAAGCGGGCAAGACGGATTGGATCATCGAAGCCATTATCGAACAGCCCAAGCCCAAGCAGGAGTTGTTCCAGAAGCTGGCCCCGCTGATGGGGCCGGATACCATCCTGGCCACCAACACTTCGGGCATACCGCTCAAGGTATTAGGCGAAGGCCTGCCGGAATCGGTGCAACAGCGTTTCATCGGCACGCATTTCTTCAATCCGCCGCGCTACCTGCGGCTAGTGGAAGTCATCCGCGGACCCAAGACCTCGCAGACCACCGCCGACCGCATCGAGCATGTCCTCAATGCCGTGCTCAACAAGGTGCCCGTTCCCGCCTTGGATTCGCCGACCTTCATCGCCAATCGCATCGGGGTGCAAGCCATGGTGGCGACCGTGAAAATCGCCAAGGAGATGGGCCTGTCCGTGGAAGAAGTGGACGCCTTGACCGGGCCACTACTAGGCCGGCCCAAGACCGGCACCTTCAAGCTTGTGGACCTGGTGGGCATCGATACCCTCGGCCATATCATCAACGGCCTCAAGCAGGCCTTCCCGAAGGAAGACTTCTCCATCGATCCCGTGATCCAGGGCCTCATCGACAAGAAATTCTTCGGGCGGAAATCCAACGCGGGTTTCTATCGCAAGGGCAAATCGAAAGAGGACATGGAGGTCGTCGACCTCAAGACCGGCGAGTACCGCCCCGAAGCCAAGGCCCGCTTCGAAGAGCTGAAGGACATCTCCAAGGAAGAGAACGCGGAGAAGAAGTTCCGCAAGTTGTTCGCCGCCCAGGGCCGCGGCGCCGAGGCCGCCCAACGCATCCTGTCTTCAACCTTGGCCTATGCCGCCACCGTCGCGCCCGGCATCACGGAAGAACTGTCCTACGTCGACGAAGCCATGGAACTGGGCTTCGGCTGGGAAACCGGACCCTTCAAGATCATCGACGCCATCGGCCCGGAAGCCTTCCAGGCGGCCTGCGCCAAGTTCAAGATCGAGGCCCCCGCCTGGCTTTTCCAATCCGTAGGCGGCGATGCCCGCACCTATCAGGTCGAAGGCGGCCGGGTCCTGATCCGGGACTTGCCCAGGACGGGATCGGCCGGTGGCCGGCATGAGATGAAGTCCCGCGGCTTCAACCTCGCGCGACATCGCGCCAGCCATAAGCCGGTCATCGCCACCACCGATGCCACCCTGTGGGACATGGGCGACAAGATCCTCTTGCTCGAATTCCATTCCAAGATGAATTCCATGGGCCCCATCTCCCTCGACATGATCATGAAGTCGGTGGATAAGGCCAACGACGGCTGGGACGGCCTCGTGATCGGCAACCAGGGCGCCAACTTCTGCGCCGGCGCCAACATCGCCATGGTGCTGATGGACGCCGCCAACGGCGAATTCGACAACGTCGATCAGGCCATCCGCATCTTCCAGAAGGCCAGCATGGCCATCAAGTATTCCGGCGTGCCGGTCATCGTTTCGCCGCATAACATGGCTTTGGGCGGCGGCTGCGAATTCGTTTTGCATAGCAATCGCCCCGTGCTTTCGCCCGAAACCTATCTGGGCCTAGTGGAAGTGGGCGTGGGGCTTCTGCCCGCCGGCGGCGGGACCAAGGAATTGGCATTGCGCACCTACCAAAGCGGGCGCGGCCCCTTGACCTTGCCCGCCCTCGCCAAGGTCTTCGAGCTCATCGCAACCGCCAAGGTCTCGACCAGCGCCAAGGAAGCTTTCGAATTGGGATACCTCGACAAGCGCGCCGTCATCGCCGCGAACGAATCGACGCGCCTGGATCAGGCCAAGGCCGAAGCCATGGCCATGGCCCGCGCCGGCTATCGCCCGCCCGCGCCCGCCCTGAAGATCGAGGTGTTGGGAACCGAGGCCATCGCCGCCTTCGAGACCGGTATCTTCATGCTGCGCGAAGCGGGCTACGCTTCCGAGCACGACGCCTATATCGCCCGCGAGGTCGGCCATATCCTGGCCGGCGGCAAGGTTACCGCGGGAACCATGGTGGACGAGGATTACCTGCTGGAATTGGAGCGGGAAGGTTTCCTGAAGCTGGTGGGGACGAAGAAGTCCCAGGAGCGGATCGAGTTCATGCTCAAGAAGGGCAAGCCGTTGAGGAACTAGTGATAGAAGGCAAAGAAGGGTAAAGGGTTAAGGGTCAAGGGTCAAGGGCGGAGACCGGAATGGATCGACCTACCGGCGCGCAGCGCCGCCTGCACCCTTAACCCTTAACCCTTTACACTTACCACGAAATCAGACAAACAAGATCGGAGAGGTGAATCATGAGTGAAGCAGTCATCGTAGCGGGGGTCCGCACTCCCGTCGGCAAAGCCGGCAAAGGGTCCTTCACCCACGTCCGTTCCGATACCCTGGCGGCCATCACCGTGCGCGAAGTGCTCAAGCGCGCGCCGGGAATCAAACCCGAGGATATCGAGGATCTGATCCTCGGATGCGCCATGCCGGAAGCGGAACAAGGCATGAACGTGGCCCGCATGGTTGGCCTCATGTCCGGCCTGCCCGACAGGACCGCGGCCATGACTATCAACCGGTATTGCTCCTCGGGATTGCAATCCATCGCCCTGGCCAGCGATCGGATCAACCTGGGGGACGCGGAAGCCATCCTGGCGGGCGGGCTGGAGAGCATGTCCATGATCCCCATGGGCGGTCATAAGATCGCGCCCAACCCCGAACTGGTGGGCAAGCGCCCGGAATCGTACATGACCATGGGGCTGACCGCGGAACGCGTGGCCGCGAAATTCGGCATCACGCGCGAACAACAGGATGCCTTCTCGCTGCGGTCGCACCAGAAAGCCTTCGCCGCCATCCAAGCCGGGAAATTCAAGGACGAAATCGTCCCGGTGGTGTGGACGGAGACGCAATTGGATCGGCATAAGAAAGAGAAGTCCATCGAGCGCACCTTAGCCCAGGACGAAGGCCCCCGCGCCGATACGACCTTGGAAGCCTTGGGCGGGCTTAAGCCCGCCTTCAAGAACAACGGTACGGTGACCGCGGGCAACAGCTCCCAAGTGAGCGATGGCGCGGCCATGACCCTGGTGGTCTCCCGGAAGTTCGCCGAGTCCCGGGGCTTAAAGCCCATCGCCCGCCTGGTCAAATTCGCCGTCGTCGGTTGCGCGCCGGAAATCATGGGCATCGGCCCGGCGGAGGCCATTCCCGCGGTCCTCAAGAAGGCGGGCCTTTCCAAGGACCAGATCGATCTCATCGAGTTGAACGAAGCCTTCGCGTCCCAAAGCCTGGCCGTGCTCAAGGCCATCGACTTCCCGGAAGAGAAGGTGAACGTGAACGGCGGCGCCATCGCCTTGGGCCATCCCCTGGGTTGCACCGGCACCAAGCTCACCGTGACCCTGCTGAACGAGCTCAAGCGCCGCGGCGGCAAGTACGGCATCGTATCGATGTGCATCGGCGGTGGCATGGGCGCGGCCGGCCTCTTCGAAATGCTGTAACCCCACGGTTTCCCCGTTAGGACCCTCGGCCCATCCCGGAGCCGGGGGTTTTATAGTGCCATGAGTTATATTTCGGCCACTCATGGCCATCGTTTCCCCTGGTTTTTCCGTTCCCCCCGAACCCATGCGATTCCAACGCGTCCTTTGGGCTTGGGCCGCCTGCGCGTGCCTCCTCCTGGTATCCCTTTTCATCTGGTCTTGCAACACCGCTCCCGCGGACGAAAACAGCATCACCCTGAATCTGGATTCATCCCGGGTCGGGAAATTCGATAGCGTCCTGGTCGAGATCTTCAACGGGGCCGCGCCCGCGGCCGGGGATACGACCCGCCCCGTACAGTCACAAACCATAAAGCTGCAGGCCTCCACCAAGCAGATCACCATCAAGCTGAGCTCGAAGGTCAAACCGGATTTCTCGGTAGTGGTGACCGGCTACTCCGGGGATCAAGTCGCCTATCGTAACCTGCACACGGTGGACGGGTTCGGCTCGCCGGATAGTACCAAGCCCGCGGTGCTCCTCATCTCCCGCATCTTGGCCGATAGCCTTACCCTGAACGTAGGGGAGACGCGCTCGCCTGCGATCAAGTTCGAACCCGAGAATCCGGGGGACAAGCGCATCGTGCTTAAATCCTTGGATACCACCCTGGTCGCCGTGGCGGGGGATAGTATCAAGGGCCTCGCCGCCGGCAAGGCCCACGTCGAAGCCTTGACGGCGGATGGCAAGATCAAGGTGACCTTCACGGTCAACGTGGCCGTGGTGCGCGTGACCGGGCTGCTGGCGGATACCCTTCAGCTTAGGGTGGGGGATAGCGTGGCGCCCGAGGTCCGCATCGTACCGGACAATGCCACCGACAAGGAATTTACCGAGGAAAGCCTGGACAGCGGCTTGATAGCGGTGGATGGCAAGAAGGTGATCGGCCTCAAGGCCGGGCAGGCCAAACTAGTCCTGGCGTCCCGCGATGGCGGGGCCAAGGATACCCTCATCGTACGCGTACGGGTGCCGGTGGGCGGGATCGGCGCTAAGGATCAAACGAAAGAGGTGGGGGATCGATTCCCTCCCGTGCTGGAATTCCAACCGGCGGACGCGACCCGTAAAGGATATACGCTAACGACCAGCGACAGTTCCAAAGTGGCGGTGGTCGGGGATAAGGACAGTCTCGAGGCCATGTCCGTCGGCTCGGCGAAGATCACGGTCAAGACCAATGACGGCGGCTTCACCGCGACATTCACGGTGGACGTGGTGCGTAAGGTTATCCATGTGAAAGCCATTACGTCGGATAGCCTGCGGGCCTTGCCGGGCGATACCTTGGCGGTCCAGCTGACTTTCGATCCGGCCAATGCCACCGACCAGGGATTCACCCTCAAGAGCCTGGACACGGCTTTGGCGGAGGTGGATGGGAACAAGTTGATCGCGAAGGCGGTCGGGAAGGCGAAGATCGTGGCCGCCACGGTGGACGGGGATCTCCGCGATACCATCGACTTTACCGTCGCGCTCGCCAATTTCATTCAGGACATCAAGCCGATCACCAGTTCCAAATGCGCCCCTTGCCACATCCCCCCGGCGACCTTCAATTGGACCGATTCGGCGCAGCTCGTGCGCAAAGGCCCGATAGCCATGCTCCGGCTCACCCTTCCGGATACGGCCGTTGGCCACATGCCGGTGGCGGGCGCTACGGGCGGGCCGATCACCCAGCGGGAATTGCGGGTGCTCTTGGGATGGCTAGGGCGCGTCTCGGTCCCCTTGGCTTCCATCGCGGTCAAGGATACCGAGGTTAACATGGGCGATACCCTGGCCGCGCCTATCACCTTCAATCCCGTCAACGCGTCCAATCAGGATTTCATCTTGACCACCCTGGATACGTCAATCGTGACCGTCGTGGGTAAGCGCCTGGTCGCGGCGGGCGTGGGTTCCACGTCCATAGACGTCCTTCTCGACGAGGGCGGCCGCCATTCCAAATTCAAGGTTACGGTGGACCTGCCCTCGTTCCTGAAAAACGTTCAACCCATCACCACCGTCAAATGCACGCCCTGCCATGGCCCCGATCAGGTCTTCAACTGGCAGGATTCCTCGGCCCTGATAGGGGATGGCTCCAATGCCTTGGATCGCTTGACGCGGGACGCCAACGCGCCCGGGAAGATGCCGCTGAAGGGCGCGCCCAACGGCGATCTCACCCCGGCCGAGCTGCGCATCCTGCTGACATGGTTGAACTCGAAAGTGGTTCCCCTCAAAGGCATCACCGTTCCAGACGACAGCCTGGTGCTGGAGACCCAGAAGGAACCGGCCATCGTCTGGAATCCCGCCAACGCCACCAACAAATCCTTCATCCTGGTCAGCGCCGATACGGCCAAGGTGGGCATCCTGGGTACCCGTATGCTGGGCAAGGCCCTGAGTGCAGGGACAACGGTGGAAGTGCGCGCCATCGACGGGGGATTCTCCAAGCTGATCTTGGTCAAGGTGCTTCCCATCAAGGTCGATTCGATCGCCGTGCACGATACCGCATGCGCGGTCGGGGATTCGGTCTACCTGAAGCCGGTCTTTTTCCCGGCCAATGCGTCCAACCAGGCCTTCACGGTGGTCTCCAAGATCGCCAGCCCCAAGGTCAAGATCGATTCGGGTTTCAAAATCACCGGCATGATTCTCGGCAAGGACACCTTGGAAGCCTCCTCCACCGACGGCGGCAAGAAAGCCCGCTTCGTCTTCACGGTGGGCCCGGTTATCCCGAAGTCGATTATCATCCCGGATACCAACGGCACTGTTTCCGGGGCCCTGATCAGCCCCCGCTTGATCTGGAATCCGACCACCACCACCGATAAGTCGTTTACCTTGGCGATCACCGCGGGCGATACCGTCAACGTGGCCGCGGTGCGCGGAACCCAGTTGCTCCCGAAGGCCTCGGTGGGCCAGGTAACCGTGGTAGCGACCTCGATCGCCGATCCCACCGTCAAGGCGACCTTCAAGTTCAGCGTGGGACCGGTCGGCGTCATCAGTTTTTCGACCGCCCCGATTACGACGAACATCGGATTCCTCCTGGCCCCATCCATCACATGGAACCCGGCCAATGCCACCAACAAGTCAATCGCCTTGACCCTGGCGGCGGGGGATACCGGCTTGGTCCTCAATGGCGCCGCGACCGCGATCACGACCAAACATCTGGGCCTGCATAGCGTGACGGTGAAGTCCCTGGACAGCAATAAGACCGCGCCCTGGTCGGTGAACGTTATCCGGACTTCGTTTACTGCTAACATTTTGGGAATCACTACCTCGAGGTGCAGCGCCTGCCACAATGCATCCACCAACCAATTGACCCAGCCGAATTGGATGGATTCAGCCACGGTCGTGTCCTTTGCCGCGGCCATCAAGGATCGCATCAGCCGGTCCAGCCTGGCCGCTGGATATATGCCTCAAGGCTCCACCATGGGGGCTGACACCATCGCCGTCATCACGAATTGGCTGAATCAGAATTGATCTACTGACGACTTGCGCCGGATTCGTTCGATCCCTTGGATCCGCCGCCGGTCGAATAGTATTTCAGGCTATCACCCACTTCCCGGGAGTCGCCATGCGCGCCAAGTTCTCCGCACCCTCGATCGCCCTGGCTTTCGCCCTCGCCCTGGCTTTCCTACCGCATTCAGCCCATGCCGCCAAGGATTCCATCGCGGTAGGTCAGCCCGCTCCGGACTTCACCTTGCCCGATCAAGATGGCAAGCCGGTGGGTCCCAAGGACTTCTCCGGCCATTGGCTGGTCCTTTATTTTTACCCGAAGGATTTCACGGGCGGATGCACCCTCGAAGCGCATAACTTCCAACGGGATAGCGCCAAGTACGCCGAGGACGATGCGGCCATCCTCGGGGTCAGCTTGGATACGCCCGGTTCGCATAAGGATTTCTGCGCCAAGGAAGGCTTGCGTTTCAAGCTTTTGGCCGATAGCGGCGGCACGGTTTCGGCCCGCTACGGATCGCTCAACAATTACTTGGGTAAGAAGCTTTCGGCGCGGAACACTTTCATCATCGATTCCCAGGGGAAGGTCGCGCGCGTATTCTTGGGCGTAAAGCCCGCGACCCACAGCGAAGAAGTCTTGGCGGCCCTAGCCGAGCTCCGCAAGCCGAAATGACCGCGTAAAGCAAGCCGGAATGAGCTAGTAAAAAAAAGGGGCCCTTCGCAGGCCCCTCCCATCCGAACGGGATCTACGACCCCGCGGGGCCTATGGGCCCCTGGATATCGCCGCGTTCTAGAGCGAGTTGTACAGGCCTTCGTCCAGGGTGAAGAAAAGCTCCAGGCGCACGGCCCGGGTCTCCTCCATGAACTGCCCGGCCAAAGTGACAGGGAACTGGAGCTCTGCGCTCACGATCTTATTTAAGGTGTAGTACGCGCCCGGGGTCGCCACGAACAGATGCGCGCCGTCGTCGGAGGAATTGCCGTCCACTTCCCGGTTGAACATGAAATCGTAGCTAAGCGCCAGGTTCAGGCCCAGGTATTGCCCCCGCGTGGTCAAGGCCTTCAGGGGCAGCGGGTATTCCGGTTTCGCGTAGAAGCGGATGTCATCGATCTTGCTCTTATGGCTGTCCTCGGTGTTGAACGAGTAGGAAACATTGCTCTTCAGATTCAGCATCGGGAAAATCTTGTTGTACATGGCCCCGAAGCTCAGGGTCGCGTAATTTCCCGCGTTCATGATGTCCTCGAAACCCACCGGCAGCGCGATGGCGAGAAAGCCGCCCAGCCCCTTGGTCGGATCCAGGTATTTCAAAGCCAGCCTGGGGCGATCCAAGCCCGTATGTCCGCTATCGTCCTGGATCAGGTAGTTGACCTCCATCGAACCTTCGAGGTTGTCCATCAAGCCGAATTTACCCTGCATGGGCAAGCTCAGGGGATTGTTCTCGTTCTCGACTCCGTCGCTTTCCCAAGTGTCTTGGTAGACCCCCGTGATGTCCGAGCGTTCCATCCCGACATTGATTTGCATCACCCGGGCCGGGACGGGATTGTATTCGTCGAGGGCGAAAGGCGCCACGGCCGTGAGGACAACGGTGAAGGAGGCGACCATCAACTTATGCGACATTCCAGGCTCCTACGCTTGCGATTTGGCTTGCGGGCTTTGCGGTACTGGCAAAGTTTACCTGAATCGGGGCATGGATTTCAATATTTTGATGCGATCGCCCTAATCAAGGTCGTTTCCGGGCCTGGAAAAGTCCGGAATCAGGGGATAGACTATATTACAAGAACTGGTTCCGCAGCCTGCGGGAGCGCCGTTTAGGCCATGAAATTCACCAAGAAAACCGATTACGCTCTCCGTACCATGCAGTTCCTGGCCCGCCAATGGTATGGCGGTGATGAGGATCGGGGCGGTGAACCCCGCCCGGTTCCGGTCCAGCAGATCTCCGAACACTGCCATTTGTCCTTCCGTTTCCTTCACGGGATCGTCTCCAAGCTTTCCAAGGCGCGGCTACTACGCACCTTGCCCGGTCCCAAGGGCGGCATCATGCTGGCGCGCGATCCGGAGTTCATCCCCATCCTCGAAATCGTCGAGGCCGTGGAAGGCCGGATCAACCTGATGGAATGCCTCGAGCATCCCGAGCACTGCGATGCCTTCCAAGGCTGCTCCATCATGTCGGTGATGCACGGGGCCCAAGTGGCGCTGGTGCAGAGCTTGGCCAATACCAATCTCAAGCTAATGGTCCGCGCCAAACAGGATCCTTTCAACCGCGTGCCGGAAAAGCATTTCCTTAAGCCCCAGTTCGGCTGCCCGGTCCTGAAGTAACCGGACCGCAAGCGGGCCGCCTTTTCTCCCGTCAACATGGCAATCGGACGCCGGCGTAGGCCGGGCAGAGTCCGGATATCATCAAATGACATCCGCGGGATGGCGGATTCGATTGATCCCCCGCGCGAATTTGAGCATTTTTTACCGGTCTAAAACAACAAGGATCCTCCATGAAGTTGCACGAATACCAAGCCAAGGCGATCTTGCGCCAGGCGGGCTTGCCCGTTCCCAAAGGGGAAGTCGTCTTCAAGGCCGACGAAGTGCCCGCCGCCCTGGCCAAGCTCGGCATGAGCGCGGGCGTGGCCAAGGCCCAGGCTTATACCGGCGGTCGCGGCAAGGCCGGCGGCATCAAGCTGTTCAAGACCGCGGACGAAGCCAAAGCCATGGCCCAGCAACTCATCGGCATGACCCTGGTGACCAAGCAGACCGGTCCGCAGGGCGTGAAGATCGAAGCCGTCCTATTGGAAGAGGCCAGCGTTATCAAGCGGGAGCTGTACGTGGCGGTGACCCTCGATCGCGGCAAGGCCAACATCGCCTTCATCCTGAGCCCGGAAGGCGGGATGGACATCGAGGACGTGGCCGAGAAGACGCCTGAGAAGATCAAGAAGCTGTATCCCGCCTGGGGGCGGAATCTCGATGCGGCGCTCGCCGCCGAAGGCGCAAAATTCCTGGGCCTGGAGGGCGAACAGGCCAAAGCCTTCGCCGACATCCTGGAAAAGCTGTACCGGTTGTACCAGGAGAAGGATTGCAGCCTGCTGGAAATCAATCCCCTGATCGTGAACGACAAGGGCGGCCTGGCCCTCCTGGATTGCAAGTTCAACATCGACGATAACGCCGTGTACCGGCAAAAGGATACCGGCGGCGACGAGAACGCGGAGAAGGATCCTTCCGAGATCGAAGCGGCCAAATACGGCCTCAGCTATATCAAGCTGGACGGGGACATCGGCTGCATGGTGAATGGCGCGGGCCTGGCCATGGCCACCATGGATATCATCGCCCATTACGGCGCCCAGCCGGCCAACTTCCTGGACGTGGGCGGCTCGGCATCGGAAGAGGCCGTCACCAAGGCCTTCGAAATCATCAGTTCGGACAAACACGTGAAGGCCATCTTGGTGAATATCTTCGGGGGCATCATGCCCTGCGATCGCATCGCCCGCGGCGTCGTCAACGCCGTGAAGACCACGGGCCTCAAGGTGCCGCTGGTAGTGCGTCTGGAAGGCACCAACGTGAAGGAAGGCAAGGAAGTCATCGACAAATCCGGATTGGATCTCGTCAGCGCGACGGACCTGGAGGATGGCGCGCGCAAGGCGGCCGAAGTCGTGAAAAGCATGAAGGCGGGAGCCGCCGGCGGCGTCTCCGGCTCCAAAGGAGTAAAGTAAGATGGCCATCCTGATCGGCAAAGACACGAGACTCATCACCCAGGGCATCACCGGCAAGGCCGGCCTGTTCCATTCCCAGAAGTGCCGGGAATACGGCACCAACGTGGTGGGCGGGGTAACCCCTAAGAAGGGCGGAACCACGGTGGAAGGCTTCCCGGTCTTCAATTCCGTGGCCGAGGCGGCCAAGGCCACCGGCGCCAATGCCACCATGATCTTCGTACCGGCGGCCTATGCCGCGGACGCCATCCTGGAAGCCGCCGATGCCGGCCTCCCGCTCATCGTGGCCATCACCGAGGGCATTCCGGTGATGGACATGCTCAAGGTGCACAATTACCTGAAGGGCAAGAAGGCCATCCTCATCGGACCGAATTGCCCCGGCATCGTGACCGCGGGCGTTTGCAAGATCGGCATCGCCCCCGGGCCCATCCATAGCAAGGGCAAGATCGGCATCGTTTCGCGTTCGGGCACGCTCACCTACGAGGCGGTGCATCAGACCACCATGGCGGGCCTGGGCCAGACGACCGCCGTGGGCATCGGCGGCGATCCCATACATGGCTTGTCGCACGTGGACGTGGTGAAGATGCTGAATGAGGATTCCGAGACCGAGGGAATCATCCTTATCGGCGAGATCGGCGGCAGCGACGAGGAAATCGCGGCCGAGTACATCAAGAAGCATGTCAAGAAACCCGTAGTCGCCTTCATCGCCGGGGCCTCCGCGCCCAAGGGCAAACGTATGGGCCATGCCGGCGCCATCATCGACGGGAACACCGGGGGAGCCGAGGCCAAGAAACAGGCCTTACGGGATGCGGGCGTGACGGTGGCGGAGACCGCGGCCGAGATCGGCAAGCGCATGGTCGAAGCCATGAAGGCCAAGGGTAAGTGAAATTCTCCCGCGCGGCGTTAAGGCCGCGGCGGCAAGGCAATCAACACTAGAAGGAACGAGGAATAGAATGGCACGGAACAAGATCGCGCTCGTCGGCGCCGGGCAAATCGGCGGCACCATGGCCCTCCTGGCGGCCCAGAAGCAACTCGGGGACGTCATCACGGTGGACATCGCCGAAGGCGTGCCCCAGGGCAAGAGCCTGGACATCATGCATGGGCGCTCGCTCATCCCCACTTCGTCCAACCTGATCGGGTCGAACGATTACGCTGCCATCGCCGGCGCGGACGTGATCATCGTAACCGCGGGGCTGCCCCGCAAGCCCGGCATGAGCCGCGACGATCTGCTGGACGTCAATTTCGGCATCATCAAGACCGTGGGCGAGGCCATCAAGAAGAACGCCCCTAATGCGTTCGTGATCGTGGTAACCAATCCCCTCGATGCCATGGTCTATGCCATGCAGCGCGTGACCGGCTTCCCCGCCAACCGCGTGGCCGGCATGGCGGGCGTATTGGATAGCGCCCGTTTCGCGGCCCTGGTGGCCGAGGCCCTTAACGTGTCCAACGAGGACGTGCGCGCCTTGGTCATGGGCGGCCATGGGGATACCATGGTTCCCCTCATCCGCTATTGCACGGTAGGGGGCATCCCCGTTACGCAATTGCTGACCAAGGAAAAGCTGGACGCCATCTACAAGCGCACCGCCAACGCGGGCGGCGAGGTCGTGGCCTTGCTCAAGACAGGCTCCGCCTTCTACAGCCCGGCCATGTCGGCGATCCATATGGCAGAGGCTTACCTGAAGGACAAGAAGAACGTTCTTACCTGCGCGGCCAAGCTCAACGGGGAATACGGGGTCAAAGGCCTGTATGCCGGGGTGCCGGTGATCCTGGGCGCCGGCGGCGTCGAGAAGGTCCTCGAGGTCGAGCTGGACGAGACGGAAAAGAAGCTGTTCGACGTCTCCATGGCCGCGGTGAAGTCGCTGGTGGAGTGGGTCGACAAGAAGATGGGGTAAGCCCCGCGGCCCCGGTGAACGGGGCTCGCGTGTTCCCGCCCTCACGGGCGGGCCGGCCCACGCTATTGGCGGGGTCGAATCAGTTGCCGTTCCAAAGAAGGCGGGGAACCCCATCCCGCGCTGTCAAGGTCAGGACCCGGGCCGAGGAAGCGTCCAAAGCCCGTCCTAGCAGATCCAATCCCTCCGGATGGTTCCCATGGGCCTTGCGGAAGGCCCGGGCCAGGGTCAGCGGCATGCCATTGTAAATGACCTGCACGTCCACCCAGCCGTTCTCATTGTAGGTCCCGGTATTGATCCCGAGCACGGTGAAGGTGGACGTCCCGTATTTGTCCGTAAAGGATTTGCCCGAGGCGAGCACGCCGTCGGTTTCATCGTTGCTGGTGCGCGATTGGGGAGTCATGTCCAAGAACCAACTGTCGAGGTTGGTCGGGGTCTTGAAACCCTGGAACATCACCGAAGCCCCGGTCCGGGAAGACGTAGAGCCACCGCGGTACTCGAACCAATAGGCATAGTTGGGATCCCCCGCGGGAACCTTAAGGCCGATGAGGCGGCCCTTATGCGCGGCATTATCCTGGGCATAGACGCGGAACACGCCCGTGGTTTTCACTTCCTTGACCTCGTCGGTATCGGCCCATCCGATGCGCCACTTGTACATCATGTTGAAATGCCCCGTTGAGCCCCCGCGGCCCATGATGTCGAAAGGGTTGCCGTACTCGTTGGTTTCCGTGGCATTGCCCGGAGTCCCGAACATATCGGTCCCGGCTTCGATGGAGTGCGCATGCGGCAGCCCTAAGGTATGCCCCAGCTCGTGGCCGGTCACGCCGGAGCTGTAGCTGCCGTTGATCCAATCGGCATCGCGCAGATTGGAAAGCCCCGCCCAGGTCAGGTTGAGCAGCGGGAAGTTGGCCACGTAGACATCGTAATCGGTGCCGCGTTTCAGGCCGAGGGCGGTGATTTGCTGGGTGATCCAGGTTTGCAGGCTGGTGAAATCGGCCGCATAGTCGTTACGGGTGCCGGGCGCGTTGAGCACGGTCGGATAGACGCTCCAGGTCCATTCGAAGAGATTGCGGGACATCGCGTGGTATTGCACGTTGATGGCCGCGTTGGTTTTGCTGATGGTGGAGTCGGTGGTCGCGTAAGCGGCATCGGAAAAACCGACCCGAATCACCAGGGCCTTCAGGGTCCCGGACCAGACCTTGGTCACCTTCGGGAGATCGGCGGATTTCCCCAAGGACGGGGCTAAGGCATCTTGGGAACCGCAGATGAATCCGGCGTCATCGCCTTGGGCCAATACGTTCCCAAGACTTAGGGCTACCGAAAAGGCGAGCAAGCGCAATTTCCCTGTGTAAGTTATCATCGTCAATGGAACCCCTCTAGGAATCCGTAACCCCTGGAAGACAAGCATAGCGGTTCGTAACATATGAGTACAGAAAAATCGCGGGATAGGCACGGTGATTCAAGCCATGGCGGATGGGGCCTAGGCGGTTTTCTTTCCGGTATCGGTACCGGGACGCGAAGGCAGTTCGTTTTATGATGGGAGTCATGGTTCCGATTATACCGGCTGGGGCAAAGGGGGGTAAAAGGAAAAGCGCCATTCCGGCTTCGCGCTTTGGCGCGCGGTTTTCTTCTCTCTGGAATATGGCGAAATTCCCGACGCGGATCGCTTTGGGAATCCTGGGAGCTTGGGCCGTTTTGGCTTGTGGCGATAAGGCTTCGGCGCCGGTCGAGACCGGAGCCAAGGTCCCGTACGATGCCTCCGTGGAGGGCCTGCCCGAAGCGAAAGCCATGGGCACGCTGGAGGCGAAGGACGGCGATACCGTTCATCTCACCGTATCCTACGTGGCCAAGTGGGTCTCGGGCAGGAAGGTGCGCATGCTGGCCTATAACGGATCGGTGCCGGGTCCGATCGTCAAGGTCAGCCAAGGCGCCTCCATCGTGGTCCTGGTGAAAAACGAGACGGATCTTCCCACCAGCTTGCATTCCCACGGCGTCCGTTTGGATTCCGATTACGACGGTGTCGTCGCCGAGGACAAAGGCGCTCCCGGCCCGGGCCAAACCTTCGCATATCATGTCCGTTTCCCCGATGCCGGCATCTACTGGTACCATCCGCATACGCGCTCGGATTACCAAACGCAGGTGGGCCTATATGGCGCCTATTTGGTCGCTCCAGCCGACCCGGCCTATTGGCCCCCGGTCAACCGCGAGATTGTTCTGATGATCAACGATTTGGCGATCAGCGGGAACGTTTTGCAGCCCTTCTACCGGAATGAAACCGATCATACCTTGATGGGACGATTCGGGAACGTGCTCATGGTGAACGGGGACACGGCCTGCACCATCCGCGTGAAGCGTAACGAGACTATCCGTTTCTACGTGGTGAACGCTTCCAATGCCCGGGTCTACAACCTGCAATATTCGCGCGACATGGACATGAACATCGTAGGAGCCGACAATGGCCGCTTCGTGCTCCCCGATTCCAGGGAGTCCTATCTAATCGCCCCGTCCGAGCGATTCATCTACCAACTCTATTTCAACGATGTCTTATCGGATTACGATACCCTCGATTTATGGAATGCCACGCCCACCGGCGCGCGCCCGTTGGCGCACTTCGTGTACGAGCCCGATACGGCCATGCCCGATTACCGTTCCAGCATCAACCTGGACAGTTGCCCACAGGCCGCCGCGTCCATCGATCCCTTCCGGCCCTATTTCGATAAGTCCCCCGACGAGGAAATCCTGTTGACGGGATTCATGGCCATGTCCAAGCCGCTTGCGAAAGCGGCCCTGCTTTCCGCAACGAACGCATTGGCGAAAGCGGCCGCGGTCGCCCATGATGCGGACCCTTCCAACAGGCTGGGAGTGGAATGGAGCGATAGCGTGCACGGCCCGGCCATGCTCTCCATGAACGACTCGTCCACCGACGCCAATACGCATTGGGCCATCCGCGATCTCAGGACCGGGAAGGAAAACCATGACATCCAATGGACCTTCTCGAAAGGGGATAAGATCCTGATCCGGGTGCATAACGATACCACCACCACGGGACCCGACGCGTCCATCATGTACCATTCCATGCCCCACCCACTGCACTTCCATGGACAACGTTTCCTGGTGGTGCGCGAGAACGGGCGGCCCACCTTGGAGAGCCTGGTTTGGCGGGACACCTACCTGATCGGGCGCGGATATACGGTGGACCTGTTGTTGGACGCGTCCAATCCGGGCGATTGGATGTTCCATTGCCATATCGCCGAGCATTTGGAAGACGATATGATGGCGCATTTCCGGGTGGTGGATAGCGGGGGCGATGCGCCTCGGCCATACGAATGGTCCCTCGGGCTTCCCTGGGCGGGGATCGATTCCCTGCGCCGGGATACCAGCCTGGCCGTCCTGATGCGCGCGGCCATCACCGGGACCGTCCGGGCCCGGCCCACCCCGGGGGCCGCCGATATTCCCTTGGCCGCGGCCTTGGACGGAAAGATATACCTGTCCAACGCGGATTTCCCCGACTTGCATGCCGAGGCCGCGTTCGATGCGGCCGGCCGCTTCACCGTGGCAGCGGATGCGGTCCTAGGCGCGGCCGACATCGTCCGCCTTAAGATCTGGGTCAAGGGCGTTACGTCCGGCCTGCGCCCGGTGCCCGATACCTTGCATCTGGTATTGGATCGCCGCGGAAAGATCCCTTGGTCCCTCGATCTCGATCTGGCGGGAGAGGCTTCCTTCGCGGGTCTTAAAATGGATACTTCGGCCGTGAGCACCATGCGAGGACAAGTGGCCGGGAAGGTGAACGGGTACGATGGGACCGTGATGCGGGATTCGTTATATTTCCGGAATATGGTCTATCCGGAAATGTTCGCCTACGCGCCGCTGAAGCCCGACGGCACCTTCTCCTTCGATGCGGCCGATCTGGTCGGCGCTTTGGATGGCAGGCACGAAATCGAGATTTTCTTGCGTCCCCAGGCCGGATCGCGTCGTTTCGATCCGGACACCCTGCGCGTGCACTTGAGCATTCCGTGAACGACGGGAAAAAAGGTCCTATCGCCATCCTCGGGGCCATGGATGCCGAGATCGTGGAGTTCCTGGCCCATTCCGAATTGCTGCGCCGGGAGGAATGGAACGGGTTCACGTTCTATGCCATCCGCTTGGAAGGGCGGGAGGCGGTGCTGGCCAAGTGCGGGATCGGTAAGGTCTTCGCGGCATTGGTAAGCCAGCATCTGATCGACGCCTATGCGCCTTCGCGCATGCTCTTCACCGGCGTGGCCGGAGCGCTGAACCCAGCCTACGAAATCGGGGACGTGGTGGTCTCGCGCGATTGCATGCAACATGACGTGGACGGGCGAGTCCTAGGCTTCGCGCGCGGGAACCTGCTGTATACCGATCTGAAGGTATTCGCCGCCGACGAAGCGATGGCGCGACTGGCCGCGGGGGCGCCGGCGCAGGGCCATCGGATCCATACCGGGCGTATTCTCACAGGCGATCAATTCATGAACCGGGACGAGATCAATCATCATCGTTACCTGATGGAAGAAATGGCCGGGGACGCGGTGGAGATGGAAGGCGGCGCCATGGCCCAAGTCTGCGCCGTGAACAAGGTGCCCTTCCTGGTGGTGCGGACCATTTCCGATCGCGCCGATGGCGATGCGGTGCACGATTTCAACCGCTTCCTGCCCGTGGTGGCCCACAATTCCTTCGCTATCGTAAGGTATGTGTTGTCGCGCCTTCCGGCGTAGGCGCTATCGGCTCGGGAACAACCTCGGCCCCAGCTTCGCGGTACGGGTCCCTTCCCCGGGGAGCGGCCCCGCGCCTTCGCGCAGGACTTCCGGGGCTTCTCCCACCAAGGATATGACGGTAGTAGGATTGATGGGCTGCGGGCCCAGGTCCACGATCAAATCGACCAGGTGGCCATAGGTTTCCTCGATCTCGGCGGGATCGATGAAATTGTCCTCTTCGCGGATCTTGGCCGCCGTGGTCAGGATCACCGCTTTGGGCGACATCGCGAAGAGGGTATTCGTGAACGGGCAATCGGGCATACGCACGCCCACCTCGGGACGGTTCACGTCCAGGATTTTCCGCGAACGGACCGTGGCCGGCAGGACGAAGGTGTAGGGTCCCGGCACCAGGGACTTCATGAAACGGAAGGCGGCCGTCTCCACCTTCGCGAACTCCGAGAGCTCGCTGAAATCGCGTACCATCAAGGCCATCAGGTACTTCTTCATGGCGCGCTTCACGTGGTAAAGCTTATTCACGGCCTTCTTGGAAAGCGCGTCGCAACCCATGGAATAACCGGAATCGGTGGGGTAGATGACCACCTGGCCGGCGGCGAACGCTTCCAGCACCTTTTGCATCAGGCGCGTTTGCGGGTTCACGGGATGAAGCTCTAGTCGCATAGGGGGAAGATAAAATTTAAGGCCAGTATCCGTTGCCATCCGGGAGGAAGGCCGCTTCTAGATGCTCGATGCCGGGGGCTCGGCCCTCACCGGATAGATCAATGCCGACCACGTCGAAACGCATGTCGCGATGCCCTTGGTTCCGTGATGCGCAATAGCGCTGGGCGAGCCTTTGCAAGCGGCGGATCTTGCGGCCGTCCACCCGCTCCAGTGGCCGACCGGAAACCGAGCCGCGGTTGGATTTGACTTCCACGAAGACCAGGGTTCCGTCGGGCGCATCGACGATCAGATCGAGTTCCCCCCGGCCGTGCCGGAAATTGCGCGCCACCAGGCGATAACCCTTGGCCTGCAGATAAGCCAAAGCATGGTCCTCGCCGCGGCGGCCCGCGGCGCAGTGGTTTTCCTGGGTCTCGGCCTTTTCCATGCGCGGTTCCGGTGCGGCCGGCATGGGTTTATTCGTAGGGAAGCCCCAGGAAGCGCACTTCGCGCACCGCCATGGGTTTGGATCCTCCGCCCGCGGCGAAGCGCAGCTTGGCCTTTTCGGCCAGCACTCCCGGAAAGGAAATGAATTGGGGCGCATCCGTTTCGGAGAGGGTAAGGCGTACCGGCTTATGGCCGTCCACCTCGAGGGAAACCGATTTGGGGGAGACATACCCCGGGGAAGAGGCGTCGGGAACGAGGTAGCCGGCCTCGATCAGGATACCCGTCAGCAGCATGCGCGAGCGGAAGGTGAATTCGATTTCGGATTCTTCCTTGCCCGCGGGAGAGGTCCAAGCCGTAGAACGCTTGCCATCGAAAAGGTCGGCCGGGGAGGACGGGCCCGAAGGCCCATCGGTGGAGGCGGGGCCGGTATACGAGCTAGGCGTAATCCAGTGCAGGCTGGCGCCCGGGGACGAGGACGGGCGCAAGAGCAGAAAGGCCATGCCGGCCATGATCAAGCCGAACAGCGCCAGAATGCCCCACAAGTAACCGCGGGAAACCGCCATGGGCTCCGGGATATACCGGCGATCGCGTCCGCGGCGATCGGTGATGCGCAGATCGGAGGGAAGGCTGGTTTCGGATTCGGGTCGCACGGGCTCGGCCAGATCGACATAATCAAGATGGGCCGAGTCCAGGTCCTTCAACAGTTCGTCCGCATTCCGATAACGTTCGGCCTTCGGTTTTTTCAGGCACTTAGCCACGATCAGTTCCAGGCGGGGCGGCACGTCCGGAACCCTTTTCGAAAGCAGGGGAGGCGCCTCGTGGACTTGCTTATAAGCCACGGCCAACGGAGTGTCCGCGAGAAAGGGCGGCCGTCCCGTCACCATCTCGAAAAGGATGATCCCGAGGCCGTAGATGTCGCTTTGGCCGTCCACCACGCCGCCTTCGCATTGCTCGGGGGCCATGTATTCGGGCGTGCCCATGGCCATGCCGGTGGTGGTGATGCTGGGCGCGTCCACCACCTTGGCGATGCCGAAGTCGGAGATGTAAACCTTGTCGCCGGGCTCGACCATGATGTTGCCCGACTTGATGTCGCGGTGCACGATTTCGCTTTGGTGGGCGTACTTGAGGCCGCGGCAGATTTGCTTGGCGATGGAGATGATGCGGGCGTAGTCGAGCCTTTTCTCCTGTTGGATGAGCTTGCCCAGGGTGGGGCCCTGGATGTATTGCATGGCGATGTACTTTTGCCCGTTCTCTTCGCCGTAATCGTAAATGGTGACGATGTTCTGATGCTGGAGCCTGGAAATGGCGAAGGCTTCGGTCAGGAAACGCTCGGAGAACTCGGCGTTGCGGGCCAAGATGCCAGGCAGGATCTTCAAGGCTACTACGCGTTCCAGGCCCGGTTGCACGGCCTTGAATACGTCGCCCATGCCGCCCTTGCCCAGATGTTCGAGGATGGTGTAGCCCCCGAATTTCCTGTCCGCCAGCGCGTCCGCTTCCGCGGGATTGAGTGACGCCTTTTCCATGGACCGTCCTTTCCGGGAGGGCTGACCGGGCCCGGACCCCGAATCTACCGGAAGTATAGGAAAATAGCACTCCTGAAATCCCGGAATTCCCGCGGCGGCGTAGCTCGACGCATATCAAGGGCTTGACCGCGATCCCATCTTCCGGCGCCGCGCGCGCGTTGTTACCTTGGCTTCGATGGCTGTCCGTTACGGGCGTTACGAAGTGCTCTATAAGCTGGGCCAGGGCGCCATGGCGCAGGTCTACCTCGCCAAGGATCCCGTGCTCTCGCGCTTTGTCGCCGTGAAAGTACTGCACGCCGATCTGGCCACGCGCCAGGACGTATTACACCGCTTTTTCAATGAAGCCCGCACCGTAGCCATCATCCGCAATCCCCACGTAGTGGAGGTTTTCGACTTCGGGCAGGAAGGCAAAGACCTGTACCTGGTGATGGAATTCGTGGACGGCCTGAGCCTGCATGGCCTGATGCGGCGGAGCCCCGCGCCATCGGGCCCGGAAGCGAAACCGGACGCATGGCCGGCGCCCGGCCGGGATGGCGCTCCCAACTATCAGCCCCTCGATCCGCTCCTCGCGGCCGCCCTCATGTGCCAGGCCGCCGAGGGCTTGTCCATAGCCGCCCAGCATGGCGTGGTCCATCGCGATCTCAAGCCCGAGAACCTGATGCTGAACACCCAAGGCTACCTGAAGATTTCCGATTTCGGCATCGCCCACGTGCAGGACGATAGCCTTACCAAGACCGGCGCGGTGCTGGGATCGCCATTGTACATGTCGCCCGAGCAGGCCCGCGGGCTCAAGCCCATCACTTCCCAGTCGGACATGTTTTCGCTGGGTTCGGTATTCTACGCCTGCCTGGCCGGCCACCCGCCTTTCCAAGGCCGGACGGTGACCGAGTTGTTCCGCCGTATTTCCTCGGAAGCGCATCTCCCGCTCTTGAGCCTGCGTCCCGAGCTGGATCCGGGCCTGGGTAACCTCGTCGATACCCTGTTGCGGAAGTCCCCTTCCGCGCGCGGAGGCGGCCCGCTTTGGCTTCAGCGCCAATTGAAGGCTTACCTCTCTCTCTCCGGGGTGACGGATCCGGCCGAATTGGCGGCGGGCCATTTGCGGGAGGTGAACGCCAATGGGGTGAGGACGACTTGGAACCCGGATGCGCGCAATGCCACCTTGCCCATGACGGTGGCCTCCACTCAACAGGCGACAGCCCGCTCCCGGCCTGGCCGGGTCTTAGCGCCGGGAACCTTCCCATCGATCGCCTTGCCCATCAACCCGACGCACCGGTCCGGACCCGGCAGCCGCAAACGCCGATCGGCCGCATCTTGGGCCTTGGCTTTGGCGTTCTTGGCCTTCGGGCTCGGAATCGTGGCCGGAGGTTGGCGGCTGCTAGGTCAGGTCCGGAAATCCCAAGGCGATTCATCGGATATTGCGTCTCTCGCCTCGGGCCGGAATGCCGCGCAGGGAAACGGTGAAGGCGACGGGAATTCCAATCAAGCGGTTCCTTCCGGACCGGAAACCGGACCGGTTAACTTGCGCGATACCCTGTCGGCGGCCCTTACCGGATCCGGAAGCGCGGGACCCGCTGCCACCGGCGCATCCGCGATCTCCGTCGCAGCGAGCGCGAATTCTCCCGGAGCCGCGGGGGAATCGGTGGGCAAGGAAAGCGAAGCGATTATCATCCTGAAGAGCTCTCCGCCCTTCGCCGAAGCCTACGTGGATGGGCGCTTCCTGGGGACGACGCCCATCCGCCTCGCGCATCTGGCGCCGGGGCGGCATCGACTGGAATTGAAATCGCCCCGCTTGCCAGGGTTGGATACGAGCCTGGTGCTTACGGCCGGAATGCATGCTTTGAAAGTCCGATTGGAAGCGGGACCGGGCCAGCGCATGGCCGCCGTCCCCGTCGAAGGCGAATAAACCCGGCGCGGCGCCGGGCTCAGGCCAACGCCAGCAGCCCTTCCGAAAGACGGTCCAAAGCGCGGACCAATTGTTCGGGATCGCATGCGAAGGAGATGCGCACGTATCCCTCCAGCCCGAACGCGCTTCCGGGAACGGTGGCGACCAGGCGCGTATCCAGGAGATATTCGCACAACTCGAAGCTGGTGCGTACGGGCTTGCCGCCATGGGATTTGCCCAGATAGGCTGACACGTCGAAGAAAACGTAGAAGGCTCCCTGGGGAGGGAAGACCTTGAGGCCGGGGATGCGGGCTAGGCTTTCCAATGCCAGGCGGCGGCAGGCGTCCAGATGGCTTTGCAGTAATGCCGGAAAGCCAACGTCCTCGTTCAAGGCGGCAATGGCGGCGAATTGGGAGGCATTGGCGGGGTGATGGGTGCCATGGCTCTGGATGGCCCCGATGGCGGCGGCCAAGGCGGGCGGTGCGCCGGTAAAACCAATGCGCCAACCGGTCATGGCGAAGGCTTTGGACATGCCGTTGACGGTGAGGGTGCGGTCGAAAATGTCCGCGCCCAGGGAGGCGATGCTCACGTGGCGCGCGCCTTCGTATACGATATGCTCGTAGATTTCGTCGGCCAGGCAATACAGATCATGGCGGACCAGGACCTGCGCGATGGCTTTCAGCTCAGCTTCCGGGTATACGGCCCCGGTGGGGTTGCCGGGGGAGTTGAAGATCAAGAGCTTGCTGCGCGGGGTAATGGCCGCTTCGATTTGGGCCGCGGTGGCCCGGAAGCCCGCTTCCAGGATGGTCGGGATCATAACCGGGGTCCCGCCCAGGAAGCGCACCAGCTCGGGATAGGTGACCCAGCATGGGGAAGGGATGAGAACCTCGTCGCCCTCCTCGACCAGAGCCAAGAGCGCGTTGAAGACGGCATGCTTGGCTCCGCTGGAGATAACGATATCGGCGGGAGGATAGGCGAGATTATTCTCGCGCGCGAACTTGGCCGACACGGCCGCCTTCAATTCCGGCAGACCGGTCACGGCCGAATATTTGGTCTTGCCCGATCGGATGGATTCGATGGCCGCGCGCTTCGCCGACTCCGGAGTATCCAGATCCGGCTCTCCCGCGCCCAGGCTGAGCACGTCCTTGCCTTCGGCCTTGAGTCGCTTGTACTTGGCGTCGATGGCGACGGTCTGGGACGTGGAAATCCGTCCCGTGCGGGAGGCGAGGGGTTTCACGCGACCTTCGGGCGTCCTTTAAACAAACTACCCGCATGCTTCCCGCAGCCGTCACGCATCCGTAACGCAGCCTTCCGAGGCCGTGCTCACCGTTTTGATGTACTTGTACAGGGTTCCCTGGTCCACCTTGTAGGCGGGCGGAGTCCAGCCCTGGAAGCGCTCCGCGATTTCCTCTTCCGTGAGATCCGCGTCCAAAGTGTTCTTCTCGGCATCGATGGTGATGACGTCCCCGGTGCGGATGACGGCCAACAGGCCGCCGGTCTGCGCTTCCGGGGTGATGTGGCCCACCACGAACCCGTGCGTCCCGCCCGAGAAGCGTCCATCCGTGATCAGTGCCACGCTCTTTCCGAGCCCGGCGCCCATGATGGCCGAGGTCACGGTGAGCATTTCGCTCATGCCCGGCCCGCCCTTGGGGCCTTCGTATCGGATGACCACCACGTCTCCGGCCTTGATTTCCTTCCGTTCCAGGGCATGCAAGGTGTCTTCCTCGGAATCATAGACCTTTGCCGGGCCCGTGAAGGACAGGCCTTCCTTGCCCGTGATCTTGGCCACCGCGCCTTCCTTGGCGAGGTTCCCGTATAAGATGCGGATATGCCCGGTCTTCTTGAGAGGCTGACTCACCGGGAAGATGATTTTCTGGCCTTCCTTCAACCCGGGCAAATCGGCCACGTTCTCGGCCAGGGTCTTGCCGGTGACGGTCATGCAGGATCCGTCGATGAGGCCTTCCTTGATCAGGAGCTTCTGCACCGCCGGCACGCCACCCACGGCGTGCAGATCCTCGAACACGTATTGGCCGCTCGGTTTCAGATCGGCGAGGTAAGGGCGCTTGTCGCTGATGCGCTGGAAGTCGTCGATGGTCAAGGGCACATGGGCGGCTTTCGCCATCGCTATCAGATGCAGCACGGCATTGGTGGAACCGCCCAGCGCGATGATCAGGGTGATGGCGTTCTCGAAGGCCTTGCGGGTCATGATATCGCGGGGCTTCAGGTCCAATTCCAGGGCGTTGCGTATCGCCTTGCCGATCACCAGGCATTCGCGAAATTTCTCGTCGCTCACCGCGGGCGAAGAGGAATCGTAAGGCAGGGTCATGCCCAAGGTCTCGATGGCGGCGGCCATGGTATTGGCCGTGTACATGCCGCCGCAGGCCCCTTGGCCCGGGCAAGCGTGCTTGATGACTTCGTTCATGCCGGCTTCATCCAGCTTGCCGTTGACGTACTTCCCGTAGGCTTCGAAGGCGGAGACCACGTCCAGCTTATGGCCGTCGTGGTAGCCGGGCAGGATGGTGCCGCCGTAGACCATGATGGACGGGCGGTTGAAGCGGGCCATGGCGATGACGGCGCCCGGCATGTTCTTATCGCATCCCGCCACGGAGATGTTGGCGTCGTACCACATGGCGCAGGTGACGGTTTCGATGGAATCGGCGATGAGATCGCGCGATTGCAGGGAATAGTTCATTCCCTCGGTGCCCATGGAAATCCCGTCGCTGACCCCGATGGTGTGGAAACGCAATCCCACCATGCCCGCTTCGTTAACCGATTTCCGGATATGGGAGGCGAAATCGTTGAGGTGCATGTTGCACGGATTGCCGTCGTAGCCCATGCTGGCGATGCCGACCTGGGCTTTGCCCATGTCCTCATCGGTCATCCCGATGGCATGCAGCATGGCCTTGGAGCCGGGCTGGGAAATGGTCTGCGTCAGTCGCGAAGAATACTTATTGAGTTTCATGATTCCCTGAGAAGTCTCTGGAAGAGAGGGTTAAGGGTACAGGGTACAGGGTAAAGGGTGAAAGTCGGGGTATTCCAAAACCCTAAACCCTTTACCCTTTACCCTGAACCCCTAGGTCAATCGAAAGGGAAATAGTAGCAAACAGGCGCCGGTTCTACCCGCTATCCCGGCCTACCGCTTGGAAATCTGCAGCCTCAGTCCCGACCGCGCCAGGATCGGTTCCCACTCTTCCTGGATCTTGGTGTACTCCTCGGGGGTCGCCACGAAGGGGTCGATGCGCCAATTCTGCTTGATCCCGATCGACTCGGGAGTGGTCTGGTTGATGGAGAGCAGCCAATGGAGGTAATGCTCCGAAAGCTCCCGATCGAGATTGAGGGATTTCCATCCGTATCCGGGCGGGATTTCGTAAACCCACTGGGAATTGATCTGGATCTCGTGGGGGAAATACACCGGCGACTTGCGGGATGCCGCGCGCGGGAAGCGCAGGAAGCTCAGTTCCAGTTTGGGGAAATGCTGGAATTCCAACGTGCCGTTGTGGAACGGGAATTTGGCGCGGTAATGGAAAACCATGATGAGGGGCAGGTCCGGATCATCCTCGTTCAAGACCCGGAAGCGTTCATCGGCGAAGGCGGGATAGCTTTGGGCCAGCCAGGAAAGCAAGTTCTCGTACTTCGTGTTCGGGTTCCATTCGCGCATATGGGATCGGAATTCCGAAGCGACTTTCCCGCTCAGAATCATGCTGTCGGAACCGAGCGCGGTTTGGTTGGGGTCCACCTTGCGGCTGTGGAACACTAGCACGCGATGCTCCCCGGCGCTGTCGAGCTCGGGAATGGTCATCATGCGCGAGTTCTCATCGTCGATGATGAGCACGTTCTTGCTTTCGAGGGCCAAGGGAGAGCGCCGGAAGGCGTAGGACTTTTCCGTGGGGTCCAGGAAATATTGCGGCATGCCCTGCTGGGCCGGCACGTGGACGATCATATGGTTGAACTGGTGCAGGCTGGGCTGATCCAGATCCCCTGCATGGTTCAGGCTCACCAGACAGAGGTGGGCGTCGATGCCGCGCGCCTTGAGCATTTCCATGAGCAGCAGGGCATGGCCTTTGCAATCGGAATAGCCGTTCGTCAGGACGGTCTCGCAGCGCTCGGGCACCAGGGCCTGCAAGCTGAATTCGTAGTTGTTGTAGCGTACCGAATCGCGCACGAAGCGGAACATGGCCTGCACCGGATTCATTCCCCGGTTCCGTTCCGCCATTTCGATGGCGCGCTCCTTCACCGGCAGAGGCACGGAATCCAGATGGACGCCTTCTTTCTCCAGGAACCGCTGGTAATTGCGCCCTACTTCGCGCCAAGTCGCGAAGGGCGTGGCCGAGAACCCCGTCCCGATCTCGTCGTTGCTGGGGCGGTAGTTCTCCTCGAAGGCCGGCGTCGCCTCGTCCATCCTGACTACGATGCGATCCGGGAGGCTGTCCACGCGGGACTCCCCGAAGGCGCTCAGAAGCAGATGCTTGGGCGGATGCAGGATCTCGTACTCGCATGCGAGGATGGGGAAGGGATAAGCGTTGTCGTAGCGGAGATAGGGGAATTCGTTGGTCGGGAGCTGGGCTTCCTCGGTGGTGATGGATTCCAGCCATTGGACGCCGGGCCGGGTCTTGATGGGCAAATGCACCAGCAGGTTCTCCGGATGCAAGGTCGTATTGTGGTTCTTGGTGACATAGAAGTCCCCGCTCTTTTCCTCTTCCATGAGCTTCAGGTTGGCGTCGTAAAGCCGGAAAGCGTTGACGTAGAAGCGGGAGTAGCCCGGGTTCAGCTCATAGGTCAATTCGGATAGCCGGATGAGCTTGCGCGCATCGCGGATGTGGTAGATCTGGTGGCGCGTTTTCTTCCAGCGGCCGTCGGCCGCACGGGACTTGGGGGCCCAAGCGTAGACGACTTCTTGATAGGCGAGCGTGAGGGGGTACTGCGCGGCCAGTTGCAGGTTCTCTGGCTTTTGCAGCAGCGCCCGCGCCGCCGCCAAGGTCGCTTTGGTCTTAAGCGGGGTAATGGGAGTACGCAGGATCAGGTTGCTGCGGCTGCCCATCAAGGCCGCCACCTGGGTCGCCAATTGTTGCGCATCGCGGTTGGACGCATCCAGCTCGAGGGCGATCTTAGCCGATTGCCCCGCCTGACGGTAGAGCTTAAGGCTGAATTCGCACGTGCCTTTGAGGAGATAATTATTCGAGGTGCGCGGGAAGGCCGTCCCCAGATCGCGAACGTAATCCAAAGCGCCTTCATAATCCTTCAGGCCCGCCAGGGCGCGCAGGTAGTACTCCACCGACTTTTCGGTGGGGGCGCTGTCGGCATGCGCTTGCACCATTACCTGCCGAGCGTTCTCGTATTCCTCCAACCCCAGGTAGGTTTGCGCGAGGTACACCGATAATCGGAAGCTGGGCTTTTCGGAATACATCTTCAGCAAAACGCTTTTCGAATGCACGCGCTCGCCCAGCCCCCATAAGGCGTCCGAAAGGTTGATGAGCCATTCCACGTTGCCGGGATCGAGTTCCAGCGCCTTCAAGGCCCATTCCTTGGCTTCCTGGAAGCGGCCGAGATCCTCGTAGAACGCCCCCATGGTGCCCGCCAGGTCCCCGGAAGCGGCCACGAGGCGCGGATGCCGCATCAGGAAGGCGATGCCTTCCAGGTTCTCCCGCTTGACCTGGAACATGGCGCCGCAGTTCACTAAAAAGGCCGCATTACCGGTATCCAGGTCCAGGGCGGTTTGGAAATGCTTCATCGCCAGGTTCCAGTTGGAATCCTCCACGGCCCGTAAGCCCAGCGTGTTTTCGATGGCGCCCCGAAAAGTGCGCGAACAGGAATCCGGGGCCAAGCCGCGCCGCAAGGGATCCGATTCGAGGAGCAGATCGGGTAAGCGGCCGAGGCCTTCCGCCGGGAGCGGCGTTTTCGATTCCAGATTCACGAAAACCAGGGACGTATCGGACCGCAGCAACATGCCCCAATGGTTCAAGGTATCGGCGGGGGGGCGGAACAACCGGTAATGAGCCTGCGGCTCCCCTTTTTCCGACGAATCCGGATCGGCTTTGAATAGATAGGCCAGGGCCGCGCGCAAGTCCGTGTCCCGGGCCTTCCCCTTGGGCCAGGAGGTTTCGAAAAGCGAAATCCGGAGCTTGCGATCCTCGCTCCGCACCAGGGTCCGCGCGGGGATACCCATGCCGGTGCGCTCGCTGGGGACGTCCACCCACACGGGCCCGGTCGCGGAAAGGACCCAACCGCCCGCGCTCCGGTATTCCTGGAAGAAACGTTCTTTCGGCGGTTTGGCTGAAACGGAAGCCGGAACGTGGAAGCGGGTGGAATCGATCGCATGCGCCGATCCATGCGCGTTTTCCCCGGCTCGGGGCGGACCTCCGCATCCCACCAAGGCGAGGCCGACGGCGCATGCCCATCCTGCGAGGGTGACCGGAATGCGAATGGGATGGGTCATATCCGACGTAGCTGCTGTATGTTCTCGGGGAAGGCGGTTCCGTTGCGAAGATTATAGCATTCCGCTAATTTACGAATCGCGCTAAGGCGCGGAAGCCCCGCCGCGAATTATATTTGCGAGCGTGGCAGGCGGCATCGGCGATTTCAGCGTCTCGACGGTAAAGAATCAAGCGGTAGGCCGGATCAGCGCGGAACCGGGAGCGAGATCCGTTCGCGTCCCCGGCCGGGGCAATTCCCATTACATCGTCCTGCTCAAGCGCGGATGGGAGCAGGACGGCCCGCTGAAATTCCATAACGGATATCTGGACGAATTACGCAATCGTTTCCACATCTCGGCCAAGGTTCCCTTGCCGGACATGCCCCAGTTCTTTCCCGCCGGCGCCGAAGGCGAAATGACCTTCCAAGGCAAGGATGTTCTGCATCTCGAGGCGGCCCTGCGCGGGCAGGGCCTATTTTCGCATCTGGAAACCCTGCGCGATCTGGTCCAACGGGTGGCCGATCGCAAATTGGCCTTCCCCGAATTCCTGCCCGCCTTGAACCGGTTGTCCCTGCCTCCGGAGTGGCGCAACGAGATCGTCAACGGCCTTTTCTCCCATGCGCAACAGACGCCCTCGGCGCCGGCGCCCAAACCGCCCGGCCTTTCCAGCGATCTCGACAAGCTGATGAACATGCTGGAACAGGAGAATACCGGCGGTTCCAAGCTCAGCCCCAGCCTCAGCGCCTTTCTCGACGAGGTCGGGCGGGACAGCACGGGATTCATCCTCCGGGACGGGGCCGCGCGCCAATTGCACGGGGATCTGGTCGCCACCCTGGAAGCCTTGCGCGGCGGATTGCTGTCCCACAGCGCCTTGGCTGACGTTCTCGGGTTCATGGCATCGCTGCATCGCTTGGCCCGCCAAGCCAAAGGCCGCGAAAGGCAAATGGTGCATCTCTGGTCCTCCCTTCCGGCCGATCCCGAAGCCCTTCTCATCGGCGATCAGGCCAACGAGGACGGGGACCATGCGGTAGCCATCGTCGTGTTGGACGCGCCGGATCGCGATGCGGCTTGGCTCTCCGCCGCGGCGGCCCTGGCCCATCGGCTCGCTTGCCCTCTGCTTATGCAAGCTCCCGGCGATGCCATTCCGGAGGGCGAAGCCATGCAAGCCCTGTCCGAGGCGGCGGCCAAGCCGCAGGCCTACTTTTTCTCGGGAGGCGTGGCTTCCCGCGTGGAAGGGGAGAACTGCGTTTTCCGGCCCGCCGCGCTGGCATTTCTGGAAGGTCTGGTCGGCTCCCGGGAAAACGTGGACTATTACGTCCATCGCGCCATGGTCCTGGAAGACCAGGATTTGATTTCCGAAAAGGGCCAGGCCCGCGCCACCGATCGGTTGTTGGACAACGTTCAATGGGAGAACGCTTCCCGCCGGGGCGTCAATCGGGTCAACGGGGCGCGCAATAAAACCTCCGCTTCCTTCCCGTTGCTCAAGTCCTGGGCGGATATCTGACCGGCTTCCATGCCTGATTACTTCCTGCAAATCATTTCCGGCGTCCAGGTCGGGCGCAAGATCCGCGTAGCTAATGGAGTGACCCTCGGCCGCAACCCCGAGAATTCCGTTTGCTTTTCCGGACCGGACGGGACCCTCGTTTCCGGCAAGCACGCGGTGATCGAGAAGCGGGGCGAAGTCCTGATGCTCCGCGATCTGGGTAGCACCAATGGCACTTACGTTAACGGGCAGCAGATCGCCGAGCATGCCCTCTACGTGGACGAGGTCGTGAGCCTGGGCGTATCGGGCCCCAAGATGCGCCTGGTCGATCGCGCCGGCGCCACCGATTCCACCACCATGCGCCCGATGACCCAGCCCTTGGGAGTGAGCGCCAGCGAACCCCGGCAATTGCGGACCGAATACGAAGGCAAACGGACGCCGGGCAAGGCCGCCGTCCCGCCCGGATTCCTCAAGCCCAAGAACGGCGGCGGGGGTTTCGGAAGCGGTGACGCCGGGGATTACACTATGGGCCTGGCCCATCGGTTGAAGGACGACGAGGCCGGCAAGGGGGAATTGCAAGAGCTGATCAAGGACAAGGGCCGCGCCGAACGCATCGCGAATAGCGGGGTCCTGAGCAAGCGCGACGCGTTGATGATCAACAGCGCCGCCCAGATGCATTCGCATCAGAAGAAACGGGCCTTGCTCATCCTCGGCTCGGTTTCCTTGGTCGCCTTCATCATCGTCAGCGTCCTGCTCTACCAGAACATGGGCTACCGCGGCAAGCTCAAGCAGCAGGAAATCCTGCTGAGCGAAGCCAAGAACCTGGAATCACAGCTGGCGCAAGCGCAGAACCAGGCCGGTCCCGCCACGGACGATCACGAGAAGGCCATGCTGGTGGCCAAGCTGCGCGCCGCCGAACGCCAATTGATGAGCGTACGCTCCAACCTGAAATCCTCCGATCTCATCAACACCTACAAGAATCCGCTGGGCCGGGAGATCCACGTCATCCTCGAAGGCTTCGGCAAGCGCGATTACATCGTGCCGGACATCTTCATCAAGCAGGTCGAAAAGCACATCAACTATTTCAGCAGCAATCCCGGGGTCCGCTCCATCATCGAGCGTTCCTTGAACAACAGCCACAAATACAAGGGCATCATCGAGGATGAATTGACGCGGCAAGGCATGCCGTTGGCCTTCTTCTACCTGGCCATGCACGAGAGCACGCTGGATACCGATATCGTCAGCCGCACCGGCGCCAGGGGCCTGTGGCAGTTCATGCCAGCGACCGCGCGCGAGTACGGCTTGCGCGTTCCCGAGAATTGGGAGAACATGCCGACCTATCTGGATCAACGCACCGACCCGCGCTTATCCACCCAGGCCGGCGTGAAGTACGTAAAGACCCTGTATGCCGAGTTCGGCGACGTGGCTTTGGCCATGGCGGCCTACAATGCCGGCGAGGGCCGTATCCGTAAGGCCCTGCGCAGCATCGACGACCCCATCAACAATCGCGACTTCTGGTATATCTATCGCCTGGGAGTGCTCGCCGACGAGACCAACGAGTACGTGCCGAAGATCATCGCGACCATGATTATCGACAAGAACCGGGCCCGCTATGGCTTTCCGCCATAGCGCCCGCTACGGTTTTAACCCCGTAAATACGTCGTTTTGCCGCGTAATCTTGCCGTAGCGCGGACGCTCAATTATATTTCCGCCCATCATCAGCAGCATCCTTCCAGGAGGTAATTCGGTGGCAGTCAAAATTGGAATCAACGGGTTTGGCCGCATCGGCCGTTTGGCTTTCCGGGCCGCCATCGCCCGTGACAACGTCGAGATCGTTGGCATTAATGATCTCATCGACGTCGACTACATGGCCTACATGCTCAAATACGACTCCACCCACGGCGCCTTCAAGGGAACGGCCGAGGCGAAGGACGGCAAGCTCGTCGTTAACGGCAAGTCCATCCGCGTCACCGCCGAAAAGAATCCCGCGGATCTGAAGTGGAGAGACGTCGGCGCCGACTTCGTCATCGAGTCGACCGGCTTGTTCACCACCGTCGAAAAGGCCCAGGGCCATCTCATCGCCGGCGCCAAGAAGGTCGTGATCTCCGCGCCCTCCGCGGACGCTCCCATGTTCGTCATGGGCGTGAACCACGAGAAGTACAACTCCGCTCAGAACATCGTTTCCAACGCTTCCTGCACCACTAATTGCCTGGCCCCGTTGGCCAAGGTCATCAACGACAACTTCGGCATCCTGGAAGGCTTGATGACCACGGTGCATGCCACCACCGCCACCCAGAAGACGGTGGACGGCCCCTCGGCGAAGGACTGGCGCGGCGGCCGCGGCGCGGCGCAGAACATCATCCCTTCCTCCACCGGGGCCGCCAAAGCCGTGGGCAAGGTGATTCCCGAACTGAACGGCAAGCTGACCGGCATGGCCTTCCGCGTGCCCACCCCGGACGTTTCGGTGGTGGATCTCACGGTCCGCCTCGCGAAGCCCGCCAAGTACGAGGAGATCAAAGCCGTCATGAAGAAGGCATCGGAAACTACCTTCAAGGGCATCATCGGCTACACCGAAGAGCAGGTCGTTTCCAACGACTTCCTCGGCGACCCGCGCACCTCCATCTTCGACGCCGATGCCGGCATCGCGCTCAGCGACACCTTCGTGAAGCTGGTGGCCTGGTACGACAACGAATGGGGCTATTCCAACAAGCTCGTCGACCTCATCCTGCATATGGCCAAGGTGGGCGTCTAGGCGAACGCTTTCGCGTGGGCGGGCCCAGGACCTTCCGTAAGGACGGTCTTGGCATTCCAACCGCCCGCGCGGATCCG
This sequence comes from Fibrobacterota bacterium, assembly GCA_019509785.1. Lineage (NCBI taxonomy): Bacteria > Pseudomonadati > Fibrobacterota > Fibrobacterota bacterium. The sequence goes on from JAEKLQ010000037.1 coordinate 50,287, forward strand.
GCCAACCCCCGCAGCGGCCCGTCCGCTCCGGTTGGCCTACCGCCGCGGCCCAGTAATGGACCGCGGCGGTTTTTTTTCAAGGCACTAATTACCAACCACGGATCGAAAAATGGCAAAGCTCTTTATCGAGGATCTACAGGTAAACGGCAAGCGCGTCCTGATGCGGGTGGATTTCAACGTCCCCATCAAGGACGGCAAGGTCGAGGACGAGAAGCGGATCGCCGCCGCATTGCCCTCCATCAAGTACCTGCTCGATAAAGGCGCCAGCGTGGTGCTGATGAGCCATTTGGGCCGCCCCGACGGCAAGCCCAACGCCGAGTTCAGCCTCAAGCCGGTCGGCGCCAAGCTGCAGGAGCTGCTCGGCAAGCCCGTCCAATTCGTCGACGATTGCGTGGGCCCCAAGGCCGAAGCCGCCTGCGCCTCCTTGAAGCCCGGCGGAGTCATCCTGCTCGAGAACGTCCGTTTCCATATCGAGGAAGAAGGCAAGATCAAGCTCGAGGACGGCACCAAGCTCGTGGCCGACAAGGACAAAGTGGCCGCTTTCCGCGCAGCCCTGTCCAAGCTCGGCGACGTGTACGTCAACGATGCTTTCGGATCCGCCCATCGCGACCATAGCTCGGTTTCGGGCATCAGCTTGCCCCAGCGCGCTTGCGGGTACCTGATGAAGAAGGAACTCGACTTCCTGGGCGGCGCCATCGAGAATCCCAAGCGCCCCTTCGTGGCCATCATCGGCGGAGCCAAGGTGAGCGGCAAGATCGACGTGATCCAACAGATGTTGCCCAAGGTGGACAAGCTGATCATCGGCGGCGGCATGGCCTACACTTTCGCCCGGGCCAAGGGCCTGGAAACCGGCAAGAGCCTGGTCGAGCCGGATCGTATCGCCCTAGCCAAGGAACTCCTGGAGAAATACGGCGACAAGCTGATGCTCCCGACCGATTGCTTCATCACCGACAAATTCGACTTCAAGGCCCGCACCATCGGCCAGGGCAAGACCTGCCGCATGACCGAAATCCCCAAGGAATGGGAAGCCATCGATATCGGCCCGGAAACCTCGGCCGCCTACGCCAAGGTCATCGCCTCCGCCAAGACGGTCTTATGGAACGGGCCTATGGGCGTATTTGAAGTCGAAGCTTCGGCTAAGGGCACCTTCGCCGTGGCCCAGGCCCTGGTGGAAGCCACCAAGAACGGCGGCACCACCGTGGTCGGCGGGGGAGACTCGGCCAGCGCCATCAAGAAGGCCGGCCTATCGAAACAGGTAAGCCACGTATCCACGGGCGGCGGCGCATCGCTTGAGTTCTTGGAAGGCAAGCCGCTTCCCGGAGTCGTGGCGTTGACGGAGAAGCCGTAAGAAGAGGGTATAGGGTTAAGGGTATAGGGTACAGGGTTAAGAAAGCGGATATTCGGTTTTCCCATACCCTTAACCCTGTACCCTATACCCTTCCCCCTAACGAAGATCAGACCACACCGAGGTATCGAGGTATTAATGCGCAAGAAAATCATCGTCGGCAACTGGAAGATGAACAAGAACGTGGAAGAGTCCGCCAAGCTCGCCACCGAACTGGTGGCCGCCGTTAAAGGCCAGGCCTTCGCGGAAAAGGTTGAGATCGGCATAGCGCCCACCTTTCTGGCGCTCGATCGCGTCGCCGGCATCCTCAAGGGCTCGCCCATTAAGCTGGCCGCCCAAGACGTCCACTTCGAGAACCAGGGCGCCTTCACCAGCAAGGTTTCCGTGGACATGCTCAAGTCCCTCGGGGTAACCCACGTGATACTGGGCCATTCCGAACCCCGCACCCTGTTCGGCGAAACCGATGCCGCCGTCAACAAGAAGACCCTCAAGGTCCTGGCCGAAGGGCTTACGCCCATCGTCTGCGTGGGCGAAACCTTGGCCGAGCGCGAATCCAACGTCACCGAGAAAGTGGTCGGAACGCAGGTGCGGGCCGCCTACCAGGGCGTATCCGCGGCCGATGCTGCCAAAACCGTCATCGCCTACGAGCCTGTCTGGGCCATCGGCACCGGGCGCAATGCCAGCGATGACCAGGCCCAGGCCGTGCACAAGTTCATCCGCGGCCTGCTGTCCGAAATGTATGGTTCCCCGACGGCCGAAGCGATCCGCATCCAATACGGCGGCAGCATGAAGCCGGAAAACGCCGCGGGACTTCTGAAGCAGCCCGACGTGGATGGCGGGTTGATCGGCGGCGCCGCCTTGAAGGCGGATGCCTTTTTAGGTATTATAAGGGCCGCTTAAAACCGGTTGGAAATATGAATCATTGGGCCTTCGTAGCATTGATTGTACTGCACGTCTTCGTGTGCCTCCTCTTGGTCCTGCTCGTTCTGGTGCAGAACGACAAGGGCGGGGGATTGGCGGGAGCTTTCGGCGGAATGGGCGGCAGCGCCGCTTTCAGCGGCAGCTCGGCTTCGACCTTCCTGACCACCTTGACGCGCTATGTCGCCTTGGCCAGCTTCATCATCCTTCTCGGTCTCAATTACATGTCCACCCGGGGCATCGAATCGGGCCGTCGCGAGTCCGAGCTGAAAGGCTCCCATCGCGGCTTGTCGAGCATTTTGCCCTCGACCGGCGCTGGCCCTTCGAGCGGCAATGGGCAAGGGCCGGTCAACGCCATCCCGGGGTTGGGAACCGGGCCCGCGGCGCCTGAAAAGGCTCCGGCGAACGGCGCGGCTCCGGCCAAGGGACACTAAGAAACTCGCCGCCATGGCAACGGGAGGATACCTCAATCCGCCCGCAGCCCAGGCGGCACATTGCGGAAATCGCGGTTGTGGTGAAATTGGTAGACACGCCAGCTTGAGGTGCTGGTGGGGGCAACCCCTTCGCGGTTCAAGTCCGCGCAACCGCAGTTATCTTCTCCCTCCTTCGCGCCCATCGAACCTCGCCGGCGTTCCTTCCTGAGGGGCTCATGTTCTTCCGCCTCCTTTATTTGGTCCCCAAGAATTGGCTCAGTTCCTTCGTCGGGGCCCTCGTACGGGCCCGCTACCCCTTCGGCCTGCATACCGCGATCCGGGACTGGTTCATCCGCTTCTACCGGATCGAAACCGCCGAAGCCGAGTTCCCCGTCGATCGCTATCCCACCATGGGGGAATTTTTCGTCCGCCGCCTCAAGCCCGGGGCCCGGTCCATCGCGCCCGACGCTCTCGTCTCTCCCGTTGACGGTACTTTGACCCAAGCCGGCCGCTTCGATCCCGAGCGGCCGAAACTCAAGCAGATCAAAGGCATCGACTACGCCTTGGCCGATTTAATCGGGCCCGGCTGGGATCTTCCGGAATACGCCCAAGGCGGCTTCCTGACCATCTATCTTGCCCCCTACAACTACCATCGCATCCATGCGCCCATAGCGGGCCAGGTCACCCGGTGCGCGCATATTCCCGGCGCCTTATGGCCGGTCAATACCTGGAGCGTCTCGCATATCCCCGGCCTTTTCGTCGCCAACGAGCGGGTTATCGTCGAGTTGGAAGGGGAAACCGGAAAAGCGCTGGTGGTCATGGTGGGCGCCACCAACGTCGGCCGCATCACCCTGGATTTCCATCCGGGCATGATCGGCAACCCACGGCCCCTCCGCAGCGCTTCCCATTGGGCTCCACCCACCCCACTACGATTGGCCAAGGGCGAAGGCCTGGGATGCTTCGAGCTGGGATCCACCGTCATCCTCATCCTCTCGCGCGCGCTCGCAAGCAAGACGGGGGCTCGTTGGTTCGACGTCGCTTCCCGGGGCGTCGCCGGCGAAGCCATCCGCATGGGCCAGGGGCTGGGGTCTTGAGTTGGCCAACTGGGTCGAGCGCAACCAAGCCCATCTCTCGAATCTTCGCGCTTACGTAGAAGGCTTCCAAGGCCGCGCGCCGTCGCCCTTCGCTTGGTTCGAAGGGGGAACGAAGGCGCAATTCCCATTCAGCCCCGGATCGGATCGGGGCGCGGCAATGCTGCTCAGCTTCTGCGCATTGTACCAGGGGATTTCCGAGGCCGCGCTCATGGCCCTGCTGGCGCGCCTCTGGCGCGAATACGGGATCGATTTCCTGAGACTGAACAAGCTCAACTTCGAAGAGTTGCAAGAGCGCATCGAAGGCCAACGCGGCTTGGGGAACTGGGCCATCCGCAAACAAGCCCCGGGTATCCTCCGCAGCGTGTGCGATTTTTTCTTCCGGCACGGGAGCCCCGTGGCATGGGTCCGGAGCGTGGGGGACGGCGAAGAATGCGTCCGCATCCTTTGCGAAGAGATCTTCCTGATGGGGAAGACTTCCCTTTTCAAATCCAAGGCGCGCTATTTCATTTGGCTGCTCACCCAATTGCCCGATGCTCACGCCGAATCCTTCTGGACGGAAAAAACCTTGCTCCCGATCACGACGGGCCACATTCGCTTCTTGCGCGAGTTCGGCCCCTTGAAAGAGCGCCAATCGGTTCCCTGGCGCGGTCCTGAGGAGAAGCTCGACTATCTGAACCGGTTCTTCAGGTTGCTCTCTCCGCAAGCGCCCTGGTCCGTCTATGTCCCTCTCGATGCCTACCTCAAGGCTGCGGATCCGAAACGAACGCCGCCGCAATGGGAGTGCCGCGAGGCTTTGGGAGGATGCATACGATGCCCGCTGGCGCCGCTCTGCCCTGGCCGTGAGGAGTTTTGAGGTGAAGGTTGCTACAAACGCCGAAAGGACATTGCGGTCATCCATGATCCATTCCTTGGCATTACGCCTGTGCGCGCTTTCCGTACTCCCGATATTGGCGGGATGCCTGTGGCCCCAACCCGCCGCCGCTCCCAAGCCCTTATCGCAAAGACTGACCTGGTGCGGCCGGCAAGCCGGGCTAATCCTGGACTCGGTCCCGTCCGATACCGGCAATCCCTCGGCCTGCATCCGCATTCAACGTTTGGAATTCCCGGGAGCGACTACGCCATTCCGGATGGAATTGCGCCAGTACCGGGATCCGGTCCGGGCCTTCGTCGCATGGGAGGGCTTAGCCTTACAAACCCGGCCGCAAGAGGGATGCGTTCGGATCGGATCCCGGTGGGCCTTCATCCATGCCGCCTACGTGGGATTGACGGATTCCTCGGCGGGCGAATTATATCCAGAGGAATTCCGGGAACGGCTGGCCGCCGCCGATGAACCTGCCATCCTGTTTCCGGAGCAATTCAAAGCCTTCCCCCTGCTGGGCCGAATTCCGGGCAGCGAGCGGATTTCCATGAAGGATTTCCTAGGCGGGCCCTGGAGCGGTCCGGTCTTCTCGGTCGGATATCCCTGCCATGGGGACACGGCCATTGCCTTCCGCGCCTCGGCTCGCGATGCGGCCTCCTTGGCTGGCTGGATGAATCCTTGGAAATTCTCCGCGCCCGGCCGGGCGGCCGATTTCACCCTGGAAAAGCGCTACCAGGGGGAAGATGAATTCGGGCGGCCCATGATTCTCAGGGCATTTTCGGACGGAATATTGGGAATTTCGGGTTGCTATGATTCCGATTTAGGCCAGGAATATGCTGAAAAAATGCGAAAAATGCAGGTTTTTTGGCATGACCCTTGAATTTCGTCAAAAAATCGGAATTCGAATTGACATTTGCCCCTTTTTGTTGCAATTTACAGGATCGAAGGGCAATTTACGCCACTTTCAGCATCGGAGGTCGTCCCATGAGCACCATCCAAGCCTTGGAAAACGAAATCGGATTACTCAAGGAAGAATACGAGAAATTCGAGCGCGGCAATAAATCCGCGGGAACGAGAGCGCGGAAAATCCTGCAGAACATCAAGCGTCTGTCCCAGGAAATCCGCGTGACCATTCAGACCGTCAAGAAGACCGAAGATAAGCCGAGCTAAGGCTTCTTCCTCTTCCTAGTCCCCTTTCGAGTCAGGACGACTTCTTTAAATCCGGTGGCCCCCAAGGGTTTCCGGGTTTTTTTTGTTCAAAATTCTTCGCGACCCGGGGATTGGGCCGTGATCGCATGTCTCGCCTTATTTCGCGGGAAAGAACCGAAAATCGGATTAATCGGCTTTAGCGGTTGGATCGAGAGCATCCCGCAAGCTGTCCCCCAGGAAATTCATGCAGAGAAGGCAGATCGTCAAGGTCAGGCCGGGAAATAGCAGGACCCACCAAGCCGTGTCCATATAATCCTTCCCATCCGCGATGAGCACCCCCCAGGTGCAGGACGAGACGCTCAGGCCCAGAAAGCTTAAGAACGCCTCTTGCAGGATAACCGAGGGCACGGTCAAGGTAGCGTAAACTATCACGACTCCGAGCACGTTGGGGATGATGTGGCGCACGATGATGCGCAGATTGCCGACTCCCAGGGTGCGCGCGGCCAGTATGAACTCCTCGTTCTTCAAGGCCAGCACCTGGCCGCGCACGATGCGAGCCACCGTCAGCCATTGCACCAACCCCAGGGCCACGAAGAGCACGTAGATGTTCTTCCCGAATTGGAAAATCAGGATGATGACGAGGAACATGTAGGGCAGGGAATAGAGGATATCCACGATCCGCATCATGAACAGGTCGAGTTTTTCATTGAAAAATCCCGAGACGCAACCGTAGAAGGTGCCGAATACGATGCTGACCAGGGTTCCCAGGATGCCGATGGCCAGGGACAACTGGCCGCCTTTGAGGACCCGGGCCAGAAGATCACGACCCAGATGATCGGTTCCCATGGGATGGGCCCAAGTAGGGGCGGCGAGTTGCATCGCCAGGACCTGCTTTTCGTAATGGGGTAGAAACGATGGGCCGATGAAGACGGCCAGGGTGAGCAGAGCCAAAGCGATGGATGCGCCGACCGCGCGCTTGTCCTTCAGCAGCTTGCCAAGGGCCAAGGCCCCGGGCGAAGGCCCTTTGATCGGGCGCGGGACGGAAATCGGGGAAGCTGTCGCGGTCATGGGTTCCTCATTGCAGGCGGATGCGCGGATCGATGAGGGTGAGCACGATGTCGGCGAGCAGGTTGAGGAAGAGCAGGAACAACGAATAGATGATGATCACACCGAGCGCGAGGGGGAAATCCCGTTGGAAGACCGATTCGACGAAGTAGCGGCCCATGCCGGGAATGTTGAAGATGCGTTCCACCACCAGGGTGCCGGTAAGGATATATGCGGCGGCGGGAGCCAGATAGTTGATCACCGGCAATATGCTATTGCGTAGAAGGTGCTTCCATAACACGCGTCCTTCCGGCAGGCCTTTGGCCCTTGCCGTACGGATGTAATCCTTGTTGAGGTTCTCCATGAAGCTGCCGCGGGCGATGCGGGTGATATAAGCGATGTAGGCGAAGCTCAGCGTAATGATGGGAAGGATCTTGCTGTCCCAACCGGACCATCCCGCCACGGGGGTGACGCGCCAATGCAAGGAGAAGAGCAATTGCAGCAGGGATCCGAGCACGAAGCTGGGAATGGCGATGCCGAGCATGGCGAAGGAAAGCACCAGGCCTTCGAACCAGCGGCCCCGGAACAACGCCGAGAGTAGGCCGGCGGCCAATCCCGCGGCCACCGCGATCAGGAGCGCGCAGGCCCCCAATTCCAGCGATACCGGAAGGGCTTCGCCGAGGATTTCCAGAACGGTCGAATTGCGGTGGGAATAGGAATAGCGGAAATCCCCGTGGAAGAGGATGCCTTGTAGGTATTGCCAATAGGTGAAGTCGTACTTGCGGTGAAGCTCGGCCAGCACTTCGGGGGAGGGGTTGCGCTCGGTTTGGAAAGGCTTGCCCGGGGCGGCCTTCATGATCGCGTAAGAAAGGCTGATGATGATGATCAGGGTGAGCGCATTCAACAATACGCGCACGCCGATACGGCGCAGATAGGCCGGGCTGAAGGTCATCTCATGGCGCCAGGTAGATGTCTTTCCAGCAATACTGCCCGAGGGGGTTGAGAATGGCGTTCTGCAACTTGGGGCTACGCATTTCCTGCAGGCTGTAATAATAGATAGGGATGACCGGCATGCGATCCATCAAAATGGCTTCAGCCTCTTTCAGTTTGGCCATGCGCTTGTCCGGATCGGCCAAGGTCCAGCTTTCCTTCACCGTTTTGTCGTAGGCCGGATCGCTGAAACCCGCGCGGTTGTTCCCGTCCGAGGTCGTGTAGAGCTCGAGGAAGGAAATGGGATCGGCGAAATCCCCGATCCAGGAGGCTCGGGCGGTGGAGCGATAGTCCAGGTTCTTGGTGTTTTCCAGGTAGACCTTCCATTCGTAATTCACCAACTCGGCGTCCAGCCCCAAGTTTTCCTTCCACATCCGGCTGATCACCTGGGCGATGTCGCGATGGGCCTTCGCGGTATTATAAAGGATCTGAAGGTTGGGCGGCGGCTTTCCCGGGCCGAATCCCGCCTTGATCAGGAACTCCTTCGCCTTGGCGGGATCATAAAGGTCCAATCCTACGCCGGTGTAGCCCGGGGTAGGGGGGACGAATCCCGTGGCCGGGCGCACCACTCCCTTCAGGATGCGATCGACGACGACCTTCCGATCGATGGCATAGGAGAGGGCCTTGCGCAAATCGGCGTTGTCGTATCCGGGGTTCTTGCAGTTTATGAGGTAGTAATAGGTACCGAACATGGGCTCATTGAAGAATTCCGGCAGCTTCTTGGCGGTTTCCAACTTGCTCGGGGGCACGCTGAAGAGCCAATCGACCTCGCCGTTCTGGAACATGTTCCAGGCGGTTTGCTGATCCTCGACCGGATTGAAGGCCAGGGCCGCTTGTTTTACGTTGGCGGCATCCCAGTAATTGGGATTCTTCTCCGCGAGCACTTCCACGTTGTGTTTCCATGCGACCAGGCGGAAGGGGCCGCTTCCCACCAGATGACCGGGCAGGGTCCATTTATCCTGATACTTCGCGATGGTATCCACCGGAACCGCCGAGAATGGCTCGAAAGCGCACAGATCCAGGAAGAAGCCGACAGGGAAGAGCAATTGCACCGTGAAGGTCGTATCGTCCGGGGCGGCGATGCCGAGGGAATCGGGAGGCAGCTTCTTCTCGCGAACCGCGTCCGCATTGCGGATGATCTTCATCAGGGTGATGTATTCGCTACCCGTGGCCGGGTTCGCGAAGCGCCGCCAGGACTTGAGGAAGTCCCGCGCCGTGAGCGGCGAACCATCCGACCATTTCGCCCCGGAACGCAGGTGGAAGGTATAGCCTTTCCCATCGGGGGAGACTTCCCATGACTTCGCGGCGCCGGGCCGGACTTGATGATCCTTGAGGCCGCGCACGACCAGGCCTTCGAAGAGAGTGCCGGCTACCCGGATTTCCGGAGCCCCTGTCATCGCATGCGGATCGAGGGTCGCGGGCTCGGCGCCGTTGGCGATGGCCAGCGGGCGAGGGCCTTTCCCCGAGCCGCTATGGCAGGCGATGAGGAAGATCGCCGGAATCATGAAAAAAGCGCGTGCGGACTTGTGCATTTTGCCTATCTTTCCGGAAGTGGTTCGGCCGGCGCACCGGACTGTCTTTTGAGCGCCGGCAACCAGGGATTTCCATCGGCTTTTGTCAGGAAGAAGAATCGTCTTTTGCGTCTCGATCGTCCTGATCCTTGCGGGGATCTTCAGTGCGTTTCGCTTGCCGTTTTAGCCGGCGAACCGCCCAAATTTATTAAAATCGGATTGACTTGTCCGGGTCTTGAGGATAACTTGATGCGGGACGAAGAAGACCGCGGGCAATTTTCCTGCCGTGCGTGTGCCACTTTAGGAACCAAATAGGGACATATCCATATGCAAAGAAATTTGTACGCGGCACTGGTGTGCGGCAGTTTCCTTGGTCTTGGCTCCTTGGATGCCAAAACCATTCGGGTACCGGGGGACTTCCCGAACATCAACGGAGGCCTAACCAGCGCCGACTACGGCGACACGGTGCTCGTCTCTCCAGGCCACTACTATGAGAATGTCACCCTCGTGCAGGGCGTCGTCCTTAAAGGCACCAGCCAGCTTGAGTGCATCATCGACGGCATGCGCAAGGGTCCCACGATCTACGCGGTTACCGGCTCGGAGATCCAGAACTTCACCATTACTAATGGTATAGACGGGATCCTCTGCGAGAACTCCTCCCCGTACATCCACCACAACTGGATCCTCGACAATCAGGGCGCCGGCATCGGCGCCTTCATCTCCTTGCCGCAGATCTACAACAACGTGATCTACGGGAACCGCTGGTCGGGCATCCTTGCCTGGGGCGCCAAGTCGCTGGATACGCGCATCGAGAACAACGTGGTGATGCGCAACGGCTATTCGGGCTTCACCTTGAAGGGTCCTTGCCGCATCGTGGTGCGCAACAACATCGTCCAGGAAAACCGCGAATACGGGATCTATTCGGATCCGGCCTCGGGCCAGTCCCAGATCGTCTACAACAACATTTACAAGAACGTCATCCCGTTCAATCGCTATACCAAGATCAATAAGACCAACATCTCCCATGACCCGCTTTACCTGAATCCCAGCCTGGGCACCGACGCGAACTATTTCGTGGCGGCCAAGTCCCCCATGGTCCGTCGCGGTTATGGGCAAGTGGATATCGGCCTCTTGGCCAAAGACCAAGTGGTCAATGTGGATGGTGATCGGGATAACGACGGGATCCCGGATTCCAGGGACGTGTGCCCGGATCTGGCCGAGGACATGGACGGATTCCAGGATGAGGACGGCTGTCCGGACTACGACAACGATAACGATGGAATCCCGGACGCCAAGGACAAATGCCCCAACGAGCCCGAAGACAAGGACGGCTTCGAGGATGCGGACGGATGCCCGGATCCGGATAACGATAAGGACGGCGTGCCGGACGTGCGCGACAATTGCCCTGACGTCGCCGGAGACGCGGCCCACAACGGCTGCCCCTACAAGGCCCCGGCCAAGCTCGAAGACAACTTCATCCTGGAAGGCGTGAACTTCCGCACCGGCAGCGCCGAACTCACCGAAGACTCCTACTCCCACCTCGACGAGGTGTACGAGCAACTTGCGAAGTACCCGGATCGCCGGTATGAAATCGCGGGACACACGGACAATACGGCGAGCGACAAGATCAACATCAAGCTGTCCCTGGACCGCGCCAACACGGTGCGCGAGTACTTGGTCAACCGCGGCGTCGAATCCAGCCGCTTGGTAGCGAAGGGCTACGGCTCTTCGCGCCCCAAGGCTGACAATAAGACCGCTGCCGGCCGTAGCACCAATCGCCGCATCGAATTCTACCGGATTAAGAAATGAACAAGGGAGTGGCCGCAGTGAACTACAAAACCGCATTCCTTACGACCCTGGCCGCGACCGCGTTTTCCTTCGGCCAGATCACGTATAAGCCCCACGCCTACCAGCAGAACGATTGGTTCTCGGAGTTCGGCGATAACACCGCCATGTACGTGAACCCGGCGTCCATCGCCGAGAATGATCAGATTGAAGTGGCGGTTGGCCTCTTCCAGACCATTTCGGGGAAGGCCGGGCAGGAATTCATCAGCGCCGTCCATCCTTTCGACTACAACCATTCGGTCGGGGTCTCGGTGTTCGAGAACGGTTCTCCCATCGATGGGACCAACGCCGTGTATCTCGAGAACGCTTATAGCGTCGGGTATGCCTACAGGCTGGGTTTCTTCAGCCCCAACGGCATCTCCAATAAGGTGGCCGTAGGCGCGAACTTCACCATGATCCAGTTCAACGCCTTCAACGCGGTGAAGAGCTTCGGGTACGGCGGTGATCTCGGCCTGAGCTACAACCCGTTCAGCACTTCCCGTTACGGCCATCTCCAATTGGGCGTTTCCGTACAGAACGTGCTCCAGCCCCTGGTGAAGCTGCCGGACAATGCCGGCGATTATAAGATCCCCCGCAACCTGAATCTCTCCTACTTCTGGCGCGGGTTTAACAACCGGCTGGAATTGGCCGGCTCGGGTAGCCTTATCGACATCAGCCATGATGCGGCCGAAGGGCCGGGCGGAAACGAGTTCGTATATACGCAGCGGGCCACTTATTATCTGAGCCCTTTGTTGGGATTGAAGATGAAGCTGACCAAGCTCGGGTATCCGGTTTTCGGCGCCACGGTCAACGTGAAGCGCGTGAACTTGTTCCGCTACCTGCAATTGGATCTCGACATGTCCCACGATCGTCTGCAGACCCTCACCGGGCATGAGGACGAGGGCCGCGGCTTCGTCTGGAACTTCAAGGCCATCACCCGCGTAGGCCCGACGCGCGAAGAGCGCATCGGCGAAGCGCGTTATCGCCGCCTGAAAATCGAACCCGAAGATGCCTATCGCGAAGCCATGCGCCTGTACCTGGCCCGCAAGTTCCTGCTCGCCTCCTATGCCTTCGGCAAGGTCATCACCAAATATCCGTCCTTCCACTTGGTCGATCAGGCTGCGTTCTATAAGGGTAAATCCTTCGAGAACTTGCGCATGCATCAGGCCGCGCGGGACGTGTACAACGACGCCCTCAAGCGCTACACCGACTCGGATCAACGGCCCAAGTACATGTTCCAGTTGATGAATATCGACTATAAGGAAGGCAAGTTCGACGAGGCCACCAAGCGTTACCAGCAGATCGTCAATCTCTATCCGGAGTCGGACGTCAAGTCCGATGCCGACTACGTGATGGGCCAAATGCGCTTCATCCAGAAGGATTACTACGGGGCTATCTCCCTGTTGTCTCCCATCTTGCCCGGTAACGCCAATTACGTCTACGCCCGCTTCACCTTGGGTATGGCCTACGTCAACCTGAAGAAGTACAAGGAGGCGGAGGCCGCGTTCCAGGACATCATGGAAACCAAGCCTTCCAACTCTTCCGAACAGGAAATGAAGGAAGTCACCGCCGTGAAGCTGGGCCACATCAACTTCGGCAAGGAACCACCCGCGCTCGTGAAAGCCGCCGAGTTCTACGGTTCGGTTTCGCCCTCCAGCTCCAAGTATGACGAGGCCTTGCTCGGTTTGGCCTGGTCCTTCATCAAGGTCCAGCGCCCGAAGGAAGCCGCCGGGTACGCCAACGATATCGTATCCAAGACCCCGAAGAGCCTGCTGGTGCCGGAAGCCCACCTGCTGCTGGGTTACTGCGCCTACTTCGACAAGGATTACGATAAGTCCATCAAGGAATTCGACAACGCCATCGACTTGGCCGAAAAGAAGGCCGTGGCCGTGGCGGATATCCAGAAGAAGAAGGAAGACAACATGATGAACAGCCAGGAGTTCGCTTCCGTCCAGAAGGAAGCCCTCTTGCTGTCCAACCAGCTTCCGACCCCGCGCGTGATGGAAAAGCGTGAGCAATTGCGCCCGAAGTTCGATGACATCCATAAGAAAATCGAGGATTACCTGGAGTTCTTGCGCGAGACCGAGCAGATCGAGAAGTTCCTCGCGAATAAGGATCGCATCATCAAGGATGCGAAGTTCACCAAGGCCACGGTGATCAACATCAAGGCCGGCGCCGGCGAGAAGGCCCCGCCTTCCAAGCAGGATATCGAAAATCTGGACGTGAAATAGCGAGAGCCTTTGGGCCCCTTTCGCGGGCCCATTAGGTGAGGTTAACAATGGAGAATGTCGTGACTAAATCGAACCTGTTCTTCCGTTTGGCGCTGGCTGGCGCCTTCGGGCTCTGCTTTGCGGTACAGTCCCACGCCGCCGATTCCAGGCTCGCCGACTTGAAGAAGCGGAAAATGGAATTGGACCAGATGCAGGCCAAGTGCGACGGCATGGATGGCTCTGACAAGGAAGACTGCCTGGCCAAGCGCCAGAAGAAAGTCGACAAGTACAAGACGGATTTGGAGTCCTATAAGGACGATCTCGCCAAGGAGCAGAGCCGTAATTCCAAACCCAGCCAGGAAAACAACGCGGACTTCTCCAATCGGATCGCCGGCCGCGAGGCCAGCATCCATGAATTCCAGGACTACGTCAACAGCTGTACTGAGAAGACCGATCGCTGCGCTTCGGCTCTGTTCCAGGTCGCTAACCTGACCTACCAGAACGAAGAAGACAGCTTCCTCCTAAAGCAGGAAAAGTACGAGAAGGACGACGCCAAGTGGGAAGACCATGATAAGCGCGGCCCGGAACCTGTCCAGCCCCGCCGCGATCATAAGGGCTCCATCCGTTACTTCGAACGGTTCCTCAAGGAATACCCCAACCACAGCAAGGTTCCGGAAGCCCTTGTGCGCGCCGCCTTCATCGCCGACATGCTCGGCAACGAGGACCGCGCCTATGAGTACCTGAATTTGCTGGTGACCCGCTTTCCGGACCATCCTCTCAACATCCAGGCCCGCCTCCGTCTCGGCGAGTATTGGCTGCTGAAGCGCAAATACCAGAAGGCCATCGAGCAATACGAAAAGGTGCCGCTCGATTATCCAGGCAACGAAGCGGGCTTGGCCCTGTATCATCGCGCCGAGGCTTACTATAACCTCGCCGATTTCGAGAACGCCGCGAAGTGGTACTACGAATACGTGGTCCGCGCGGATGCCGGCAAGCTCAAGGCGGATTTGCGCGATGAGGCCCTTTCTTTCATGGCCGCCAGCTGGGCGGATATGGACAATGGTTTCGAGGTAGCAGAGAAGTTCCTTAGCTCCAAGGGCAATCCCAAGTGGGAAAAGGACATTTACTACGAGATCGGCGTCAAGAACCAGGCCCATGATCGGCTCGATGAATCGGTAAAGGCATTCAAGTTCCTGCTGGAAAAGGATCCCGCTTATCCGAAAGCGCCCACCGCGGATTTGGATATCGTCGACGTTCTCGTGATTCAGAAGAAAGCCGAAGAAGCGCAGCAAGCGCGTTTCGAACTCGTAAAGCGTTATGATGACGGATCCGAATGGATGCGCAAGAATTCGGGGAATACCGAAGCCGTCGAGCAAGCCAAGAAGGCCGTGAAGCTGGCGATGTACCACATCCCCGTCTATTACCATCAGAAGGGCGATGAGGGCAAAGGCGATCCGGACATGCTCCGTAAAGCCGAAGAGAACTACCGCAAGTACCTCGATCGCTATAGCGAAATGTCCTGGGACGTCTACCAGGTCCACCAGAATCTGGCCGTGCTCTATAACAAACTGAAGGACTACAAGGCCTCGGCGAAGGAATGGGATTGGTGCGCCACGGCCAATACCGATAAGATGGGCAAGCTGCCCTCCGAAAAGAAGGACATCGTGACGAAGGCCGATGCGGCCTACAACACCGTTCTCATGATGGATGAGAATCGCAAGCAAGCGCTGGATCGCCTGAAGGGCGACAAGGCCGCCGCCTATAACGCCCAGGAGACCAAGGATTATTTCGCCGCCGTGGAGAAATACATGGCCCAGTACGGCAAGTCGAATTCGGCTCCCGAGCTGGCTTACAATGCCGCCTTCGTGGACTACGAAGCCAAGCAGTATAAGGAAGCGATCACGAGCTTGTCCAAACTGGCCGATCAATTCCCGAACCACGAGCATACGGTCTTGATCCGCCGCGCCTTGGCCCAGTCCCTCCTGGAGGATGGCCAATACGACCAGGCGGAACGCCAGTTCACCCTCTTGAAGAATAAGGTCTGCCCGTCCGATAAGCAGTGCGCCGAAATCAAGAAGGCTTTGGCCTCGACCGAATTCAAGCAGGCCGATACCAAGGCCAAGGCCGGCGATCACAATGCCGCCGCGCAGAAGTACGTCCAGTTGGCCCGTGATTTCCGTGACGTTGATATCGCCGACAAGGCCCTCTTCGAAGCCGGTGTCAACTTCGACTCGGCCGGACGTACCGAGGATGCGGTGCGCACCCTGCTCCGTATCCATTCGGAGTACCCCAAGTCCGATTTGCGCATCAAGTCGATCTTGAAGGGCGCCTCGATGTATATGGCCAAGAAGAAGTTCCGCGATGCCGCGGAAACCTTCTTGCTCATCCAGAAGAACTACCCGGACGATTCGTTGGCGATCCAATCCATCGCATGGGCCGCCGACGGGTATGAAAAGGCCGGGGAAGCCCACAAGGCGGGGCAGACCTATGAGTCGTCCTACCGCTTGTACCCGAACCACGTGAAAACGCCGTCCTACCTGTACAACGCCGGGCAGCTCTACGAAAACAACAAGGAGTATGGCGACGCCGTCGCCGTCTACAAGCTCATCGGCGAGAAGTTCCCCAAGAGCCAGTACGCCATCGAAGCCATCTTCTCGGTTCCGCTCTTGCTCGAAAAGCGCGGCGATTACGCCAAGGCGGCCTCTGCCTACGAGGACTTCGTCCGCCAGTACGAGAACGACAAGAACAAGTTGATCCGCGCCCACTTAGGGGCCGGCAAGAACTACGAGAACTTGGGTAACGAACAGAAGGCTTTGGACCATTTCGGCAAGGCCATCGCCATCCAGAAGAAGGACGGCGAGAAGGCGATGATCCCGCCCGCCATCGCGGCGGAAGCTGCTTATCGCGCCGGCGACATCTACTTCAAGAAGATCAAGAAGGTCCGCTTGGACGGTACCAAGGGCCAGAACGCGCAGCGCGTATCGGAGATGCAGAAGCACCTGATCCCCGCCATCCAGTTCTACGCCAAGAGCGTGGAGATGGCCGAAGAAGAATGGGCATTGCGTTCCACCCTGCGCATGGGCGACCTTTTCTACACCATCGCCGAGATCTCGGATAACGAGCGCGCCGCCGGGCTATCCGGGGACGATCGCATCAAGGCCAAGATCGAGAGCAATGCCGGCATCCCCGGTTATCTGGAGAAGGCCATCGAGTTGTACAAGAAGAATCTCGAGATCGCCAACAACCAGGGCATCGAGAGTCCCTGGATCGATTCTTCGGGCGCCCGCTTCATGCAAGCATATGCCTTCAAGGGTCAAGCCCTCGAGAATCTGAGCAAGCTGTTCCTCCAGGTTCCGCTTCCCAAGAAGGCGGGCAAAGAGGAGCGCGATCAGCTGAAGCAAGCTTCGGATGAAACCAAGGAGAAGGCGGTCGCCAACTACAAGGAAGGCCTGCTGGCGGCCCAGAACTACCACGTGGAGAACGAGGCTCGCCAGAAGATTGTCTCGCGCTTGAAGGACTTGTCTCCGGATGCGGCCGAGCTGAACGCCACGCCTACGGAACGTCCGAAGGCATCGGCTCCCGCGCAAGCCCCTGTCGCCAGCGCGGCCAAGGCGGACACTTCGGCCGCCAGCGCCGCCCCCGTTGCCGCCGATTTCAAGGACACCAAGTACGACGCCAATATGAAGCGGATCGAAAAGATCTACGAGAACTCTTCGCTCTCGGAAGATCAAAAAATCGAACTCCTGCTCCAGATGGAAACCGAGGCCAAGCGCGAGATCGGCGAGATGAACCAGGAATTGGGCGGCCAGGGCGGCGAAGCTCCGGTCAGCGATAGCCGTCAGGACAGCAAGTAAACCAATCGGATGGCAAGGCCCTTTCCAGGGCCTTTTGCCTGAACCCGCCGGGCACGGGTCGCCACCAATTGAAGGCTCTCTTCGGGTGGATTCCAACCCACCCCGGGAGCGTTGCGACCGAAAGTTTTTTGAGATTTAGCCTTGAAAAAAGGCGGAAAAATGTCCAGCGAGAAGAAAAGGTCGAGTATATCTTTAACGCGGACGCAAAAGGCCAGTCGGGCTTTTTGAAACAAGAATCCTGCAGAGTCAGTCGACGCTGAACCGGCGGATACCAGAAAAGGCTTAAAAACCCTTAACCCATTTGTTATAGAGAGGACATTAAAATGGAACTGATTTTGAAGGGCTTTCAAGGCGAGGGCAAATTTTACATGTCGGTGATCATGTGCTTGGGGATCATCTCCCTGGCCATCATCGCCGAGCGGTTCTACTACATCTACGTGAAGTCCTCCGCGGGCCGCGCCAATTTCATGCGCAACATCGCCCAGCTCTTGCAGACCGGCCGCGTCGCCGAAGCCGGCCATCTGGCCGCCAGCCAGAATTTCCCCCTGGCCAAGATCATCTCCGCCGTGCTCCAGAACAAGGCCAAGGGTTCGGCCGCCATCGAGAAGGCCGTGGATGAGGTCTACTTGACCGAAGCCCCCCGCATCAATCGCTACCTGAACCTGTTGCCCGCCTTCGCGAACATCGCGATGCTTTGCGGACTGCTCGGCACCATCTTCGGCCTGATTCTGGCCTTCGACGCCGTGGCTAACTTGCCCGCCGCCCAGCGCCCCCAGGCCTTGGCCAACGGTATCTCCATCGTTATGGTGAACACCTGGACCGGCCTCGCCACCGCCATCCCGATCCTGTTGCTCCACGGCCTGCTCTCCATGCAGTCCGAACGTCTGCAGGAAGAGATGGAAGAAAAGGCCGTAAAGGTAATGAACCTCCTCTAAGAGTAAGCGTCGGAGCCCGGTTCCCGGGCTCCCTCCCTCTTAAAAAGGTACGGCAATGAAAAAAGCAAGAACCAAGAAGCACAAGAACAAGGAACTCGACCTTATCCCGGTCATGAACCTGTTCTCGATCCTGGTCGTGACCGTTATCTCCATGGCCCAATTCGAGAAGCTCGGCGTTCTCGAACTATGGTTGCCCGAACGGAGCATGAACCAGGTCGAAAACACGCCGCCCCCGGATGAGGGTCTGCTGAACTTGACCGTGGTCGT
>JAEKLQ010000038.1:0-1065 GCA_019509785.1 Fibrobacterota bacterium
CCAACAATCCAAATCACGCCCACCACCAGTTGGATACCGCAGGCCAACAGTAGACGGCGGTCCCGCAGGATGAGGGCCAAAAGCACTACCAACCCCGCCAGCATCCAGATGAAGACGCGGATGCTGTCGGACTTGACCATGCGCACGATGTCGCTGAAGACGAAGCTGGAACAGTAGCAGGCGAGCTTCTTGCCGGCCGCGGTCAAATGGCCGTAGCGGTCCTGGAATTTACCGGCCTCCAGCGCGTTCGACGAGTTGTAGCTGCCGTAGACGAAGCCCAGCTTCCCGTAGCTGCCGTCCCGTTCGCGCAACAGGTTCAAGGCCCAAGGAGGGATGTCGGCGGCGCCGAAGGGCTCCGTCCGCGCCAGCTCGCGCAGGTTCGTGATCATGGCGGAATCGTTGCCCTTCGCCTTGTCGAAGACGCGCGCCGCGACCAGGTCGCCGATGTGCCGGATTTCCACGATGCGTTCCGCCTGCGCGGCGGCGGGCGGATCGAAGGTGGAGAGGGTCAGGAAGCTGCGCAGGAAGGGGTCCCGGCCGGACAGGCGTTGCAGCAGGGTATCTTGCAGCGCGGCCATGCTGGCCGAATCCTGGGCCATCACCACTACGGGCTGGCTGCTGGTGCGATTGCTCCCCAAGGCCGCCTTCACGGGAAGGCCGTCGGGCTCTTTGCGCGTGTCCCGCAGGCGATCGAAATCGTATTCGAATTTCAGGCGATAGGTGAAGCAACCCAGGATGGCCGTCCCCACCAGGACCGCGCCCGCGCTCCAGCGGGCCACCTTGCGCCAATCCGGTTTGCTTTTGAAAGGCCAACGCAGGACGGGCGGCGAACGCAGGGCCAGCCAGCCCAAGCCGGGCAGGCTCGTCAGGCTTTCCCAGGCGAAGACGAAGGCGGGCAAGAGCACGTAGACGCCGATCAGGCTGAAGGCGATGCCGGCGGAGGCTTGTACGCCGAATTCGTAGAAGCCGACGAACTTGGAGGTGAGCAAGGTGAGCATGCCCGCCACCGAAGTGGTCGCCGCCACCACCAGGGAGTAGAACAATTCGTCCAGGGATCGGTAGAGG
>JAEKLQ010000038.1:1093-8408 GCA_019509785.1 Fibrobacterota bacterium
GTGAAATCGATGCCCATGCCGAACAGGATGGAAACCACGAAGGCGGTATACAGGTTCAAATCGCCATAGACCCAAGTGGTCATGGCCAAGGTGAGGATGCAGGATAGGATGGCCTGTATCAGGATGACGGCCATGGTCCCGATGGATCGGAAGTAGACCGCGATGATGAGGATGTTGAGGCCGACCGAAATCACGGTGGCCAGGATGCCGTTGGCGGAAAGCGAATTCACTTCCGCCAGTTCGCGGTAGGGCCCTTCTACGCTCGCTTGCAGGTGCCCGTTGTATTCGGCCTTCAAGGGATCGAGCAGTCCATGGCTGCGGGACACCACCGTCTTCACGAAATCGAAATCGGAGCTGGGCTTGGACAGGGAAGCCTGTACCAGCGCCACCAGGCGTCCATCCTTGGCGCGGCCCATCAGGCGGGAATGCAAGGAGTCGGGAAGGCCCGCTTTGGCGTCCAGGGCGGGGTCCGGCTGCTTGCCGTTCTTCAGGAAGCGCGCGAAGGATTCGGCCGCTTCGTCGGGCAGGCCCAATTGCTGGGGCAGATCGGCATCGAACCAGGGTTTCTCGGGCCCGGCCGGGGCGGGTTCATCGTCGAGGAGATCGACGGTCAAGGGACCGCGATGGCCCAGATCCAGGCGCAAATCCTCGATGCGGGCGGAGATGCGCTGCAGTTGATCGATCGGGAGATAAAGCAGGGCGTGGCTGCGGAAAAAGGAATTATCCCGGGAGACCTGCACATAGACGACTTCGGGCCATTGGCGCAGGGAATCGGCCAGGCGATCCTGTAAACGGGCCAGTTCGGCGGGATCGTCCATGGACAGGGCGATGGTATACAGGTCCGAGCTTCCCAGGCGCGCCTTGGCCTGTTGCATGGCCCGGATTGTCTCGGTATCCTTCGGCAGGAGCGCATCCAGATTCGGATCAACCTTGAGGCGGGTGGAATACCAGGAGCCCAAGACCCCCACTAATACGGAAGCCGCCACGATCAGGAAGCGGTAACGGCGCGAGAAAGCGATATAGGCGGCGAGCAGCCTGGTGAAAAGTCCGGAAGGGGAGCGCGAGGGTCCGCGGCCCGTGGTATCCATCTTTATCCTCGTTCGCCGCGGTAGCTTGGTTCAAATAGCCGGGCGGGATAAAGTATACAACCTTCAGGGACGGGAAGGTGTTCGGCGCTCCCCTACAGCCACCCGAACACCCGAAAACTCACCATCAGGGCCACGGCTATAACCACTACTCCCGCGAATCCCAACCAGAATATCTTCTGATCTTCGCTCATCTTACCCTCCTGCGATTTTCCTGCCGTCATTTCCGCGGAACCCATCCCGCAGGGCCTTCCGTGGCCAAGCGAAGAAGGCCTCCAACCAAGCCGGCGGCGCGAAGGCCCCGGTTACGTAAACGCACATCAGAAGCCCGAACCAGGCGACGGGCCCGAAGCCGATGCCGATGAAGGCATGCATTCCCAGGGCCGCGCAGAGGGCCGGGAGCCGGGTCCACGGCAACATGAACCACAATGGCGCCCCCACCTCCAAACCCATCACCACCCAGCGGAGCCCATGCCAGAACCCGAGCGGCACGTGGCGCGCCAGGAAATAGGACCCCCAGGTCTGATACGAATCCTGCAGATGGCTGAAGAGCACGTTGGGCTCGCGCAACCAATCCCCGCGTACCTTGGCCAGACCCGCCAGGCAGTAGAAGAGCACCAGCAGGACCTGGAAGAAGCGCGCATTGCCCCAGGTGCAAACGGTTTTCGCCGCACTGCCGCGGCGAAGCGCATCGAGGGAGATCCGTTCCCCGCACGGGGTGAAGATCAAGGCCAGGATGAGGACGGCCCCCAGCTTGCTGACGGTGAAGGCCGCCAGGCGATCGGCAAGCGCCAGGTAAATGAGACAGACCGCGAAGAGGGCCCCCGTTAGGCGGGTGTAAAATCCTAGGCAGAAGGCCGTACCCGCGGCGACCGTGGCGGCGCAAAGGGCCCAGGCTTGCCACACCTGCAGAGGCGCGAGGTAAAGCGGCTGACGCCAATCCCCGGTTGCCATGCGCGGCACGGAAAAACCGTTCACGCTGAGCCAATCGGAGGCATGGACCATGCGCAAGGAAAGGAAGCCGAGGATGGCGGGCGGCAGGCATACCCTTAGAAAGGCGAGGCGAATCAGGGGTTGCGGGGAGAAAAATGCGGAAAGCCAATTCACCGGTATTGCGGTCCTCTTCATCGGTCGCCTGACCCGCCCTCCGCTCCGGGCATGACCGGTTCGGAGCAACGTTCGGCCGCCCTACGGGACGTGGAGCGATACCAGAGATGGTGGGGCACGTCTGCATATTCGGTCAGAGGCTTGCGGGTATACCGGACGACTTCGGAAGGATCGTTTGGGAGCGGAAGGATGAGGCTCATGAAGCGTACGCCTCCGATGCGGTCCGGGCCCGTCTCGGTCGCGACCGGCGGGTAATGGCTGACGCAGTAATCGTCCAAGGCTTTCAGCACCGCGGGAGTCTGCCGATAGAAATGCATGAGGCGATAGAATCGGTTCTCCTTGTTGCCGGCCAGCATGGGGAACAGCTTGCTCATGTCCAATTCCACGAAACGCTTTTGCCCGCAAAGCCAGCCTTCGGCGCGGTACTCGATGATCCCGGAACTGGCATCGGGAAACAGATCGGCGATCTGCGCGAAAAACAGGATGGGACCAGGGACCACGGATCGCAGGCCCCTAGCGCGGACGTGATCGGCGATGAGGACGGCGAAATACGCCAGGGCAATAGCCACAAGGGCGACGCGGAGGGGAGCGGGGCCGAAATTCCGGGCGACGTTCTCTCCCCTCGCAGGGTCATCGGGCATTAGAAGTGGTCTCATAAATGGGTTCGTAGCGGAGGCCGAGCGAGGGGGTCAAGGGCAAGGCCGCAGGCCTCGAAAACCCGGAGAGCGTACCTAGAAGGTACGCCGACGGGTTTGAGAGGCCGAGAACGCAGCCCTTGGCCGCCGCAGCCGGCCGGAGTAGAACGCATTTATGAGACCACTTCTTAGGCCGGCTCGCCGGTGCGCAGCACGTAGCCGACGCCCACCAGGGTATGGATCAATTTCTCCGGGAAGCCTTTATCGATTTTCTTGCGGAGAAAGCTCACGTATACGTCGATGACGTTGCTTTCGGAATCGAAGGAAGTCTCCCAGACCTTTTGCGCGATCTCGGTGCGGGTGATGACGCGGCCATGATTGCGCAGGAAGTATTCCAGTAAAGCGAATTCCCGCGCCGTCAGCGCGAGGTTCTGCCCGCCGCGGCTCACCTTGCGGGTGATCAGATCCATCTGGAGATCGGCGAGGCGAAGGAGCCCCGAAGACGGTAGGTTTTCCCGCCGCCGCATCAGCGAACGTAAATGCGCCAGCAGCTCCCTGAACTCGAAGGGCTTGGGCAGATATTCATCGGCGCCCGCTTCCAGCCCCTGCAATTTGTCTTCCGTCGAATCCAAGGCCGTGAGGATGAGGATGGGCACCCGGACATCGAAGGTGCGGATGGCGCGGCACAGGGCGAAACCGCTTTTGCGCGGCAGCATCAAATCGAGGATGATGGCGTCGTAGGTGCTGCCACGCGCCAGCCTCTCCCCTTCCATGCCGTCGTGGGCCATGTCCACTGAATAGGATTGCTCAATCAGGCCGCGGCGGATGAACGCGGCGACCTTCTTCTCATCCTCGACGACCAGGATTTTCACGGCTATCCCCGCGGCGGCCATTGACTAAGGGAACATCTTACCTGACGCTTCCTTCGCCGCACGTCAAAGAGGGTAGCAATTCGGAATTAGGGGGGGATTAAAACGGGATTAAAAATCGCTCCCGGGCCCGGGAACCCGTGCTCGGGCCCTGGAAATGTGATAGCTTGGAAGGGATTCCGCCTGGAATGAATCCAGGAATGCTTTCCGGCGACCCGTCGGAACACCGCCGCGGGCCGGATTCAGGCGCCGGCCCGGCGGCGGAATCGGGCGCGAACCGGCAAACCCGTTCGCTCCGGGAGGCGCCCGCCGGCCGATGCGCATCGAAGTAGATGATATCGTTATGAAGATTACAGGACGCGATAAGCCCCTGTTCGCCTTGTCCCGCCTGGACATCCCTTCCGGATCCCGCCTTTTGATCGAGGGCCCCAGCGGCAGCGGGAAATCCACCTTCCTGCACTTGCTGTCCGGCCAATTCCTCCCCGCAAGCGGCCGTATCTCGGTGGGTGGCGAGGCCATCACCGGCATGGACGAGGACGCGCGCTGCCGCTTCCGCCGGCGCCACTTCGGCATCCTCTTCCAACGCTTCAATCTCATCGGGCATCTGACCGCCTTGGAGAATACCTTGGTGGGCTTGGAGGCCTTGACTAGGGAGGACCGCGATCGCGCCGTTGCGGCGTTGGATCGGTTGGGGATCGCCGAACTTCGCGATCGTAGGGCGGCCACGCTTTCGCCAGGCGAGAGCCAACGCGTGGCGGCGGCCCGATTGTTGGCCCGCCCTCCGGACGTGATTCTCGCCGATGAGCCGACCTCCAGCCTGGACGGTCCCCATGCCCGCGCGGTTATGGACGCCTTGTGCGAAGCTGCGGGAGCGCGGGGCGAAGCCGCGGGAGCAGTGACAGGAAAAGCGAAGGGAGGAGCGGCGGGTAAAGCGACCGACGGAGCCGCGGCCGGCAGGACCCTGATAGTGGTCAGCCACGACCCGCGCACGCGCGAACATTTCGACGCTCCGCGGGATTTCCTGAGCTTGATCGACACATGAGTCCTTGGCGCCTGGCTTGGGCCGATTTCTCCCGCCGCCGCGGCCCCGCTTCGTTGTCCGTTGCCGCGCTGTCCCTCGCCATCGCGCTTTCCGGAATGCTGTTCCGCCTCGCGAAGGTGGCCGAAGCGCGCTTCGCGGGACTGGCCCGCGCCGGCGACGTCATCATCGGGGCCAAGGCGGGCGAAGTCGCCATCGTGCTCGGCTGCCTGAACGCGGAAGGCCCCTACCCCGGCTTCATCCCCGACCGTCTCTACTTCAGCCTGCGCAACCACGAGAAGCTGAGCGCCTCCGGAGGCGCGCCCGAGCGGCCGTTCCACAAAGTTATCGTGCCCATGCTCTATGGAGGGAGGTTCCACGGTAGACCTATCATCGGAACCAATGCCGACGTTCTGAAATTATCCGGGCCGGGGTTCACGTTCGGATTAAACCAAGGTAACTGGTCATCTGATTCGGGACAGGCCGTGCTCGGGGAACGTATCGCCCGCGAGGCCGATCTTAAGGTAGGAGACACGTTCCTGGCGGCGCCTTGGCCGGAATCGGGAAACGCTGATGCGTCCGGTGGCGCGGATGATGCCTCCATTAAAGCGGATGGATGGGTGATCCCTTATCCTTTGAAGGTCTCCGGCATACTTGGGCACATGGGGAATTCTTGGGACGCGGCCGTCTTCACAAATCTACCGGAAGCCCGTCGCCTGTTGGCCCGCGGGGGCTTACTGGCGAATTCGGTCTGGGGATCCGATGTCCTCAATTACATGCTGATCGAAACGCTACCGGGCCGCACGGAGGCCCTGCGCGATCTGGTCGACAAGCGGACGGTGGCCCAGTTCGTGAAAGTGGATGAGGGCCTGGCGACCCTGCGATCGTTGACCGCGTCGGGACGGGCGATGGGCGGGGCCGCCGCGATATTGTCCCTTTTGCTTTCGGCCTTTTGCCTGCTGGGGCTATCGATCGGTTCGCTGGAAGAAAAGATCCGGCATTTCTCCATGCTACGGGCCATGGGTTATACGGGCCGGGAACTGCGGGCCATGGCGCTATGGCAGGGCCTGCTGCCCGCTGCCCTTGGCTGTGTGGGCGGAGCGGTTTTGGATGCGTGTCTGTTTCCTTTCTTGCGGGGGTATTTGCGGAGCGCTTTGCCTTCGCGGGCGGATGTGCCATCGTATCTCTGGGAGAGCGGGCCGGTGTGGCTGGCCTTCGCAGGGATGGCGGTGGCGGCGGCTTTGCTCCCGTATTGGCTCTTCCGGCGGCGGTCGGCGCAGGCGGCAATCCAGGGGCTGTCTTGAAAGGAACCCGGTAAACCCTAGAGGGCTATTCGTGTATTCGTTTTCCCCCGATAAATATTTAAGATTTGAATCCCCTCAAGAATAACTACGCGGAGCGGTATAATGAAAATCATCTTATCCGCTTTTTTGTTTCTGGTTACGGGTTGCGCGCCTCGATACCTGCTCTACTCAGTGGAAAAGTTCCCGGGTCTGCAAATAAATGGGACGATTAAATCGATCAGAATCGAGGATAAAAGGGGGGAGCAACAGAAAATTCATGTCGCCTTCTTAAATCCCAATCACCCAAGCATATTCAAGAGCCCGCTTGATTCGATAGACTCTTCCGTAATTTTCGCGCAAGCAAAACGAAATTGGACCGGCATTGGAAAAAACGCATCCATAATCATAAAAGTGGATGAGGCGCAGGTCGGATACCAGGTCTTCTTCTGGCATGCTGACGAATTCACCAAGGTAAAAGTTACAACGCAGGTACTTTTGGAACAAGGTGAGGTTGGAGAGTGTTCGGGCAATGCGGAATTGCAAAGAAAGTCCCAAAAAGCATCCGAGAAGACCATGAAGAGGATGTTCGACGAGACATTGGAATTGGGCGTATATAAGTGTCTTGAAGCGATAAAGACGCAAATTGATCAGCGTACTGCTTGGCCGAAGACGTGAGCGATTTCATCAAGTCGCATCCGATCAGGCCTTTGTTCTACGTCCTACACGATCTTACTCGGGATCAAAGCATCCTCATCGAACCCGTACACCGAACAAATCCGGTGATATCCGTCGGCGATGATGAGCCCCCCGCTCCCGTCGCGCACCAGAAGCAAAGGCGAAAGCGGCTTGCCGGCCTTAATCTTCTTGCGATTGCGCTCCACGTGCAGATTACTCACGCCCAGCAGGGTCAGACGGGAAGCCCGGAAAATATCCTTAGCCTTGAAGAGCGTCACCGGCGCGCGCCGCAACTTCCTAACTAGCCGGGCCACTTCCTTCGCGGGGAAGACCAAGGTGAGATATGATTCGGAGGCCGGGTAATCGTGTTCTTCGGGTTCTTCGAGCCAGCGGATTTGCAATTTGGATGGCATACGTCCAGGGAAATCTAATCTCGCGAGCCCGATAGAACCGGCATGTCCCTCAGAGGACGGTAATTTCTTCGGCTTCCTACCCGCGTTCAGCCGGGAGCAGCCGCAAGAAGACGTAACCCAGCAAGCCGGCGGCGAAAGACGCCAAGAAAATCGAGACTTTGGCCGCATCCAGTTCGCCGCCCGCGCCGAAGGCCAAACCCGCGATGAAGATGGACATGGTGAAGCCGATC
>JAEKLQ010000038.1:8445-109293 GCA_019509785.1 Fibrobacterota bacterium
AGCATGCCCGCGCCTAGCATATGCTTCCAGTTCACCCCGCCCGAAAGTTTGGGGAAGCCCAGGGCCAACATGGTTTGTACCGCGGCAAAGATTCCAAGGGGCTTCCCCACGACCAGACCCAGGACGATCCCGATGCCGGCCGGGCTGGCGAGGCCGCGCAACACTTCAGGACCGATGCGGACCCCGGCATTGGACAAGGCGAAAAGAGGCAGGATGAAGAAGCTGGTCCAGGGATGCAGGGCTTCCACGATGCGTTGCAAGGGCGACTCCAATGCGATACCGGAAGCATCACTTCGAGACCGCGCGGGTATGGCCCACGCCGTTACGACACCGGCGATGGTCCCGTGCACGCCGGCCTTTTGCAGGAAATGCCAGAGCGCGATTCCCGGGATCGCGTAAAGCCAGGCGCGGCGTAGGCCCGCGCGATTGAAGGCGATCAAGACGGCGACCAGCGCGCCTGCTTCGGCCAAGCCTAGCCAATCGATCCGGCCCGTATAGAATACGGCGATTACGAGAACGGCCCCGAGATCATCGATGATGGCGAGGGCCATCAGGAAGATCTTCACGGAACCCGGGATCCTTTTGCCGAGCAAGGCCATGATCCCCAAAGCGAAGGGGATGTCGGTGGCCACGGGTATCCCCCATCCGCGAAGGGAGGCGTGGCCCGCATTGCAAAGGGCATAGATAAGGGCGGGGACCAGCATGCCGCCCAAGGCGGCTAGGGCGGGAAAAGCAGCGCGGCGTAGGCCGGCGAGTTCCCCGGCAACGGTTTCCCGCTTGATCTCCAGTCCCACCACGAAAAAGAAAACCGCCATCAGGGCGTCGTTGATAACGTGGTGGGGGGTTGTCGCGATTCCGAATGAACCGAGCCCGAAGGAGAGCGGCGCTTCCAGGATGCGGAAATAGGTTTCGGCCCAGGGCGAGTTGGCCCAGGCCAGGGCCGCCGCCAAGGCCAGCAACAAAAGGATCCCGGAGGCGGCCTCCAGACGGGTGAAGAGGCGGATGGATCGGGCGATGCGTTCTATGGGCTGGGTGGGCACGACGTTACGATTGGATTTTTAGGGAGTTTCTCTGGTGGTACGCAATCTTAAGAGTGGCTTGTAATCATACATAGTTTCCGGCCCGGATTCGCCCCCGGCAACCGTCTCGATGGCGATTCCCGGTCCCGGAAAGCGGCTTCGGCCAGCGGGCGGAGGCCTCGCCCGATCCCTATTTTAATTGGGTAGGACCGAACCGGGAGGCAACCATGCGTAACGAGACGATGAACGAAAGGGCCATCGAATTAGGGGCCATCCTGGCGGATTGCATGCGCGCCTGCCAGCAATGCGCGATGGCCTGCCTGCGGGAAGAGGACGCGCGCCAAATGGCCGAATGCGTGCGGCTCGATTGGGATTGCGCCGATGCCTGCGGCCTGGCCTTGGCGTTCCTGGATCGGCAATCCTCCAATTTGGAGGAGGCTTGCGATTTTTGTTCCGCCATCTGCGAAGAGTGCGCGGAAGAATGCTCCAAGCATCCGCACATGGAGCACTGCCGGCTGTGCGCGGATGTCTGCCGGCATTGCGCCGAGGCTTGCGCGGACGTGGCGACGCTTTCGGGGTGAGTTCCCGCGGCGGAATATTACCTTTCCGCCCATGCCTAAACTAACGCCCGCGGAAATCCCCTTATGGCTCCAACTCAACAAGGTTTCCAAGAAATACATGGATGCCTTGGCCGCCAAGCTCGGCCATATCGGGGTCCGCCGCCACTTCTTCCTCTTGGTGGCCATCGGGGAAGCCAAAGGCACCGCCACCCAGCAGGAGCTGGCCGATCTGCTGGATACCGACAAGGTGACCATGGTCAATATCCTGGACTCCCTTTCGGAAGCGGGATTCATCCGGCGCACCGCCAGTAAAGAAGATCGACGCAAGCACTTGATCGTATTGACGCCGAAAGCGGATCGCCACCTGCCTAAGATCCGCAAGGTCATCGCCGATCTGAACCGCAAGGCCCTGGCGGGCCTGCCGGAATCCCTGGCGGCGCATTTTCCCTCGGCGTTGGCGGCCATGAAGGCCGAATTGGAAAAAGTGATCCAGGCCGCCGAGCCGTCGGAGTCCGCCTCGGACGCTCCCCGCCCGGGACGTCGACCGCGTAGCGCCGTCTCCGCCTAGGGCCGAGGCGAATGGTCTTGCGCGGACGTCGCGCAAGGATTTGTTTTCCAGGGACCCGGAACCTGGAGGCAAGCATGGCTGCGAAAACGGCGGCGGATCTGATGGTCGAGATTCTTTCCGATTGGGGCGTGGAAACGGTGTTCGGGTTGCCGGGGGACGGCATCAACGGCATCATGGAGTCCCTCCGCAAGGCCAAGGACAAGATCCGTTTCGTTCAGGTGCGGCACGAGGAATCGGCGGCCTTCATGGCCTGCGCTTACGCCAAGTTCACCGGCAAGCTGGGCGTTTGCCTGGCGACCTCCGGGCCGGGCGGGATCCACTTGCTGAACGGGCTCTACGATGCCAAGCTCGACGGGCAACCGGTGCTGGCGATCACCGGCCACCATTTCCACGATCTCATCGACACCCATGCCCAGCAGGACGTGGACTTGGACCGGGTCTTCACCGACGTGGCATTCTATTCGACCCGCGTCATGGGGGCCGCCCACGTGGAAGGGGTCACCCATCTGGCTTGCCGCACGGCGCTGGCCCGGGGCGGAGTGGCGCATATCAATTTCCCCGTCGACTTGCAGGACGAGAAGCTCAAGGACGCTCATCGATCCAAGCGCAACATCCCCGGGCATACGGTGGAAGTCTTCGCGCGCGCGGCCGGTTTTCCCGCCCCGTCCGATCTGTCCAAGGCGGCGGAGGTCCTCAATGCCGGGAAGAAAGTCGTGATCCTGGCCGGACGCGGGGCCTTGGGCGCCAGGGCCGAGTTGGAGGAGATGGCCGAGAAGTTGGGGGCGCCCATCGTGAAGGCGCTTTTGGGCAAGGCCGCCGTGGCGGACAGGAGCCCTTATACCACGGGGGGCATCGGGCTGTTGGGCACGGCCCCATCCGAGGACGCCATGATGGATTGCGATACCCTCTTCATCGTCGGATCGTCCTTTCCCTATATGGAATTCTATCCGAAGCATGACTCGGTGCGGGGAGTGCAGCTCGATGTCGATCCGGAGCGCATCGGGCTTCGCTTCCCCGTGGAAGCGGGATTGGTGGGCGACACCCGGGAAACGTTGCGACTACTCCTCCCGCTAATTAAACGCAATGAGAACCGGGATTTCCTTTCCAAGGCGCAGGCAGGCATGCGCGATTGGCGGGAGCTGATGGAGGAGCGCGGCACCCGCAAGGACAAACCCATGAAGCCGCAAGTGCCCGCATGGGAGTTGAACAAGCTCATCAAGGACGATGCCATCGTGGTCTGCGACAGCGGAACCATCACGACCTGGTTCGCGCGCCATTTGGAGGCGCGGGGTACGCAGATGTATTCCCTCTCCGGGACCTTGGCCACCATGGCCTGCGGCCTGCCCTATGCCATCGCGGCCCAGATAGCCTTTCCCCAGCGTCAGGTGGTGGCCCTCGTCGGCGACGGGGGCTTCTCCATGTTGATGGCCGAATTCGCCACCGCCGTCAAATACAAGCTGCCCATCAAGATCATCGTCTTCAAGAACAATACCCTGGGGCAGATCAAATGGGAGCAAATGGTCTTCCTGGGCAATCCCGAATACGGCTGCGATTTGCATCCCATCGATTTCGCCGGGGTGGCGCGCAGTTGCGGAGGTGCCGGCTTCTCGGTCGATGACGCGGATATGTGCGGCTCGGTGATCCGCATGGCCCTGGAAACGGAAGGTCCCGCCTTGGTCGAGGCCGTGGTCGATCCCAATACGCCGCCCATGCCCGGGAAAATCAAGGCGCAGCAGGCCGTCCATCTGGCCGAAGCCCTGGCCCGCGGCGAGGTCGACCGCAAGACCATCGTGGCCGAGGTCATCAAGGATCGCGCCCGCGAATTGGTGTAGCCGCCATGGGCCCGCGCGTTGACGTCCCCATCGAAGGCGTGGAGGCTTTCGCCTATCGCATCCCGACGGAGGAACCCGAATCGGACGGGACCTTGGCCTGGGACGCGACCGTGTTGGTGGTGGCCGAAGTCCGCGCCGGAGGGATGGCGGGATGGGGATACACCTACGCCGATGCCGCGGTGGCATCTCTGATACGCAGTAAACTCGCCGACGTCCTGCGCGGCAAGGACGCGTTCGCGACGGAAGCCGCCTGGCAAGCCATGGGGGGCTTCCTCCGCAATCTGGGCGGACCCGGACTTTCCGCCATGGCGGTTTCGGCCCTGGACGTGGGCCTTTGGGATTTGAAGGCCAAGCTCCTGGGCCTGCCCCTGGCCCGCTTGCTGGGGCAGGTCCGGGATGCCGTCGAGGTTTACGGGAGCGGCGGATTCACCAGCTATACCCCGGCCCGATTGCAGAGCCAGCTCGCGGCTTGGGCCTCCGAAGGCATGGCGCGCGTCAAGATGAAGGTGGGCCGTGATCCGGATGCCGATCCCTGGCGCGTGGAAGCGGCCCGGGAAGCCATCGGGGAAACGGCATTGTTCGTGGATGCCAACGGGGCCTACGCGGCGGAACAAGCCATCGGATTGGCGCATCGCTTCGCGGAAGCCGGAGTGGTTTGGTTCGAAGAACCGGTGCCCCACTGGGATCGCGCCGGCACCAGGACCGTGCGGGAACGCATCCCGGCGGGCATGGACGTGGCCGGCGGGGAGTACGGTTACCGCCCGGAGGATTTCCACCTCCTGATCCACCAGGAAACCTTGTCCTTTTTGCAGGCCGATGCGACCCGTTGCGGGGGCATCACCGGCTTCCTGAAAGCCGCGGCCTTGTGCGAGGCGGCCGATATGCCCCTGTCCAGCCATTGCGCGCCTTCCTTGCACGTCGCCCTGGGTTGCGCGGCCCAGCCGATGCGCCACCTGGAATGGTTCCACGATCATGTCCTGATCGAGGAAAAGCTTTTCGAGGGGTTCGCGCGGCCGCGCGCGGGCCGCCTTGCTCCGGATCTATCGCGGCCCGGGTTGGGATTCGAATTCAAACGCGAAGATGCCCGGGCTTTAGCCGTCTAGGACTTACGCCGGCCCGGGCAGCCCATGGGAGCCGCCGCGGTCGAGCGTCTGCCGGACCGCCACGAAAATGCGGGTGATGAAAGGAAAGGCTTCCTGCACGCGGCGCCGGAACGCCTCCGAGGCCCGCCCCACTTCTTCGGCGGTCATGTCGGGGCGGAAACGGAGTTCCATGTTCAGCAGGACTTGATCGGGCCCGAAATGCATGGTGAGGGGCTGACCCGCCTCCAACACCCCGGGCTGGGATTGGGCCATCGCCTTCACCTGGCGCACCACCTCGGGGCCGGTGCTTTCCCCCGTCAGCAGAGCGCGGGTTTCATAGGCCAACACGCCCGAGACCGCTACCAGGGCGACCCCGATGAGGATGGAACCGATCCCGTCCCACACGGGCATGCCCAAAAGTTGATCCGCGGCCAAAGCGCAGAGCGCGATCACGAGCCCTCCCAAAGCGGCCGCATCCTCCGCCAGCACCACGAATACGGAGGGGTTCTTGCTGGCTTGGAAGGAACGCCAAATCCCTTTCCCTCCCCTCCCTTTCCGTAGCGATCGGAACGCGACGCTGAAGGAGTAGCCTTCCGAAACGAAAGCCACGGCCAGCACGGCATAGTTCCAGGCGGGGCGGCTCAAGGGTTCCGGGTGGCGTAGGTGCCGGATGCCTTCCCATACGGACATGCCGCCGCCCAACGCGAAGATGAGGATGGCCACCACGAAACCCCAGAAATATTGCTCCAAACCATGCCCGAAGGGATGCTCGGGATCGGCGGGACGGGAACCGCGTTTCTCCCCCACCAGGAGCAAAGCCTGATCGGTACAGTCCACCACGGAGTGGATGCCCTCGCTCAGCATGGACGAACTGCCGGTCGCCAAGGCGGCGGCGAATTTGGAGACCGCGATGAATAGATTGGCGCCGAAGGCGGCGAATAGGACGAACCGGGATTCCTTGGCGCTCATGGATCCGATCCTCCGCCGCGCATCGCTCTGAAGATATTCACCGGCTTTGGTGATTCACGAACCGCGCCGCCTGGTCCACGGAAGCCGATGGTTCCGGCCTATGGCCAACGCGGTTATGGCCGCGATTCCTATCGCCCCGGCCCACAGGAAAAACCGCAGCTTGGCCCGGCTCTTCGCCTTCGCGAATTGTTCCGTCAGCCGCCTTTGCCCGGCCTCCCCCTTCGCGGCCCGATGCAGAACCTGGGCCAGGTGGACGGGTTTTTGGCCGGGGATTTCCTTCATTTGATTGCGGCAGCTGAATCCGTTGGCGATGGATAAGGCGCCGGCGGGCCTCCGGCGCAGGGCCGGGAACAAGTGCAACTCGCCAATGCGCATTGACACCTCGTGCTTGTCCTTTTCGAAACCGAAGGAGCCGGCCAAGCCGCAGCAACCCGCATCGGGTTCCTCGCAGGTTAGCCCCATGTTCCCGAGGAGCTCGCGATGGCTATCCATCCCGAGGACCGATTTCTGATGGCAATGGCCATGCACCAGGGCCTTGGCGCGCAAGGGCGGCGGCGCATAGCCGGGAACCTCGCGCATCAGGAATTCTTCCAGCAGGAAGGTTTGCTTGGACAAGCGAAGCGCATCCTCGTCCCCGTCCAGCATATTCGCCAACTCGTCGCGGAAAACCGAGACGCAACTGGGCTCCAATCCCACCACCGGTACGCCCGCGCGGATTTGCGGCCGCAACTCGGCCAGGATCTGGCGTAATTGGCGCTTGGCCAAATCCAGCATGCCGTAATCGTAGAGCGGCCGGCCGCAACACAGGGGCCGGCGCGCGAGCATCACCTCGAAACCGGCCGCTTCCAGGACTTCGCAGGCCGAAGCCGCCACCTCGGGCTCGAAGTAATTGTTGAAGGTATCGGCCCAGAGCAGGACCTTCCCGCGCCGGGGCGTCGCTTGCGCGTTACGGTAACGGCGCCGGTACCAATCCCGGAAGGTGAGCCCCGCGAAAGCCGGCATGGATCGCTTCCGGGTCAATCCGCCCAAGGCGCGCGCCATATGGCTAAGCCCGGGAGTCTCGATCACGAAATTCGCCAGGCCAGGGACACGGGCGGCCAAGCGGGCCCACCAATAAATGAGCCCCATGCTATAGGCCGGACGCGGCCGCAATCTTCCGCGGTAGTGCCCCGACAGGAATTCCGCCTTATAGGTGGCCATATCCACCTTCATCGGGCAATCGGTTTTGCAGCCTTTGCAAGCCAGGCAGAGATCGAGCGACTCCTTGACGGCATCCGATCGGAAGCCATCCTTAATGGTGTCGCCCTGCAACATTTCGAAAAGCATGCGCGCCCGGCCCCGGGTGGAATGCTTTTCTTCCCGCGTGGCGCGGTAGCTGGGACACATGACAGTCTTTTCATCGCTCCGGCACGCCCCCACGCCTACGCAGCGCAGTACCGCCCGGGAAAGCTTGGCATCGTCCTTGGGGTACCTGAATTTCGTCTCCGGTCGCGCCGGGCGGAAATTCTCCCCCAAGCGCAGATGGCTGGTGATGGGATTGGCGTCGATGGCCTTGCCGGGATTCATCTTGCCGTCGGGATCCCAGATGGCCTTGAACTCGCGGAAGGCCTGCACCAACTTTTCGCCGTACATCTTGGGCAAAAGTTCCGCGCGCGCTTGGCCGTCCCCGTGTTCGCCGGAAAGCGACCCGCCCATGGAAACGACCAGATCGGCGGCATCACCCATGAAGGAGCGGAAGGCCGTTATGCCCTTGCGCGTCTCCAGATCGAACGGGATGCGGCAATGGATGCAGGCCTGGCCGAAATGGCCGTACAGGGCCGCGTCATAACCGTACTTCCCGAATAGCTTATCCAGGGCGCGCAGGTATTCCGGGAGCCGTTCGGGAGGCACGCTGCTGTCCTCCCAGCCCGGCCAGGTATCCGGCCGGTTGGGCACGCGCGCGGTGGCCGCCAATCCGCCTTCGCGCACGTCCCACATCTTTTGCTCGTCCTCGCGCCGCTCGTACTCCTGGACCTCCGGGGGGTGGGGCTGCGCCTTGAGCCGCGCGATCATGGCCTGGGCTTTCTCATGCAGCGTTTTGCGGTCATCCGCGCCCAGTTCCACCATCAGGAAGCCTTTGCCCTTGGGGAGCAAGGGCAGGGCCTCGGGATGCACGCCCTTCTCGCGCTCGTACCCTACCAGCTTATCGTCCAGGCCCTCCAGCCCGATGGGTCCGAACTTCATGATCTCGATCACGTGTTCGGCCGCCGAGAAGACGTCGGGATATCCCAGCACGATCAGCGCCCGCTGGCTCGGGCTATGGATCAACCGCAGGTCCGCTTCCAGCACGGTAACGCACGTCCCCTCCGTACCGGTCAGGGCGCGCGCCACGTTGAATCCGCTTTCGGGCAGCAGTTGATCGAGATTGAATCCCGAGGAACGCCTGGGAAGCTGGGGCATGCGGGCGCGGATCTCGTCCGCGTATCGATAGCGCAGCTCGCGAAGCTTGCCGTAGATTTCGCCTTGGGGCCCCCCCGCGCTTATGATGGCATCCAACTCTTCTTCGCTCGTAGGTCCCACGCGCATGCGGGCGCCGCGATAGGTCAGTACTTCCAGGGCCAGCACGTTCTCGGCGGTGCGGCCGGCCATCACCGAATGCACGCCGCAGGAATTGTTCCCGATCATGCCGCCCAAGGTGCATTGCCGATGCGTGGCGGGATCGGGCCCGAAGGTGAGGCCGTGGGCCTCGGCGGCTTCGCGCAAGCGATCCAAAACCACTCCGGGTCGCACGCGCGCCATTTTCCGGAACGGGTCGATGCCCACGATCCCGTTCTGGTATTTGGTGAAGTCGAAGACGACGGCCGCATTGCAGGTCTGCCCCGCCAGGCTGGTGCCCGCGCCGCGCGGCAGGATGGGCGCACCGGCGCGGCGGCAAATCCCGATGGCCGCGACCACGTCTTCCTGGGTGCGCGGGACGATCAGGCCGATGGGGACTTGGCGGTAATTGGATCCGTCGGTCGCGTACAAGGCGCGCGCGCCGGCGTCGAAGCGGACTTCGCCGCGGATGCGCGCGCGCAATTCCTCGGCCAAGGCCTCCGCATGGTCCGTGCTCCACGCCCCCGTCCGCGCGGACCGATCGCTTTCGGCATCCGCGGATATTGCCGTCGCTGCTTGAGTCGGGCTTCTCATGGATAACCTCCCGTCGTCATCCGATACGGATGACGACGCCTATGGATGGGACCTATGCCCGCCTGGGGAAGACGCTGATTTCGCCGTTGCATTCCAAGCGGGCCAGCGCGACCTCTTCCGGTTTCATGGCCTTCCCTTTCATGAACAACGCTTCTTGCAAATCGGCATCGCTGATGGCCGTCGCCCGCATGGCGCCGGAATCGATCGCGCCCTCCCGGATCAGGACGACGGGTTTCCCCTTCAGCAGGACTTCCATGCCGCGGTAACGGAAAGCGAGAAGAGCGAGGATGCGGTGGATCAGGATGAAAACGAATCCCACGCCGATGGTCTGGAAGAACGGGGCCGACCCGTTGATGGCGCGGCTCATCACCGAACCGAAGATCACCGAAAGGATGATATCGAAAGGCGCATGGCGCCCCAACATGCGTTTATCGCCCCCGATGCGTATCAGCAGGATGCTCATCAGGTAGATGACCAGGGTACGCAGGGCCATCTGCCACAGATTCGGCCCGCCATCCAAACCGAACAAACCATTCAACCAGGATTGGAGCGGATGCATGGCCTTCCTCACCCGGGACCTATCGCCAATGGCCCCTTTCGGAAAGAACCTTTTGAGCAGGGCCCGGTCAAACGCGGGGTGCGGGCCCTTATATCCTCCATGGGATTAAGCCGAAAAATTCAGAACGCCTGCGCCAAATCGATCACCCACGCATCGGGCCAGGCCCCTCCGCCCGGGGCCCCGTAAGCCAGGTCCAAGCGGAGATGGAAGATACCGAGGATGGGATAGCGCAGGCCTCCGCCATAAGCGACGCCTTGGCCGTCGGGCTGGGAGCTGAACGAAAAGCCGCGGCGCACGTCCCACACCTTGCCGAAATCCCAGAAAGGAACCAGTTGCAAGGGAGCCAGATGGCGCATGGGCCCGCGCGGATCGAACAGGCCGAAATCGAACACGTCCAAACGGGCCTCTCCGGAGACCAGGAAATACGCGGGCTGCAGGCCGGCCGTCACGCAAAAGCCGGCGCTATCCTTCTCCGGGCATAACCGCTGGTACCCGTAGCTGCGCACGCTGCGCCCTCCCCCCAGGAAGAATCGATCGGAGTTGGTTCCCCCTTCGCCGAAGAAACGGCCGCCGTCGAGGCGCGCCGCCAGTTTCACCTGCCGCAGCGGGGGGAAATACCAGCCCGTTTGCGTTTCGATCCAATTATGGCGCAGGCGCGTGAAGGCGATTTCGCCGCCCTCCACGACCGGCCCGCCATTGCCTAGGATGAATGCGGCACGGGCGCCGCGGGTGGGATCGGCGGCATGGTCAAGGAATGCCAACGCCGTGGTCTGGATGAAATTCAGGTTCAGGGAGCGCTCGCGGCCCTCGACCACCATGCGGCTTTTGCCTTCGAGTTCAGCATCCCCGATCAGGCGCAGCCAACGTTTCCATGGGAAGGTGAGCCGCGTGCTGCTGGTCCCGCGGAAATCCCCCCCGAAGCGGCCTTGGCTCGGCGGGACGGGCGGATCCTGGAACCAGTTGGCGTCCGCGTCCTCGTCGAAGCGGACCAGGCGGCCGAAGGTCAAAGGGGATCCGTAGCCGGCGTAGAAGCGCTGGCGGTCCCAGGCCACCGATGCCCCTGCGCGTACTTCGTTCAAGGTCCCCGCCACGTTCTGATGCGCGCCATCGAAGGAAAAACCCGGGCCGTATTGCGATTCCCAGAATACCGAAGCGGTGAGGTTGCCGGGGATCCGTTCCTCGGCGTTGAGGATGAGGGCGCTGAGATGCGAAGGGCCGGGCAGCAGGCTATCCCGCAAGCGAACGTAATCGAATACGCCCGAGTATTGCAGCTTCTCGATCATGCGATCGTTATCCGAGGCCCGCACCGTGTCCCCCGGCTTATAAGGCACCAGGGAGCGGAAGAGGGTATTGAGGGTTATGCCCTGCAGGCTATCGTCCGGCGGGGCGCGCGTATCGCGGATGAGCAGTTTCCCGTACAGAACCGGATAGGAGGGCTCGACCAGGTAATCGATTTTGACGGTCTTCGTGTCGGCCTTCACGTTGACCTTGTTTTCGACCTTGGCGCGGGCGAAACCCGCGTCGCCATAACGGCGCAGCACCACGCGGCGATCCAGGAACAGGTTCTCTTCCATATAAGGCGTGCCCACGCGGCAATGCAATTGCTTGGGGCCCACCACCAAGGCGGGCTGGGGCACGGGTTCGGGCGGGGCCTCCTTCAGGGTATCCACGCGCGACGAATCGATGCCGACGCGCCCGGTATCGCTCGGCGCAGGACCCGCCGTGTCTTGCACCACCACCACCCGCACCGTATCGAACTTGTAACGGGAGCCTTCGTCCACGGTGATGCGGGCGAGCCAATCCTCGGGGCCGCCCGCCCGCTCCAGGACGAGATCCGTTTTCACGTCGAAGAATCCGCTCCGCCGATACAGGTCAGAAACGTTGAAGGAGGCATCTTCCTTCCAGGTGGCGAGGGATTCGCTATCGTATTTCTTGGGATCGAGGGGGATGCTCTCCTTAAGCTTCCGGGCACCGAAGAAGTGATTGCCTTGCAATTGGATTTGGATATGCCCCCAAGCCGGCGGCGCCCACGCCGCCAAGGCCAAAAGAATCAGGGCCGCCGGCGGGACCACGGGCGCGACCGCGATCCGGACGCGGCGCATATTCGACTTCATTCCGAGTCCCTGGCCGCCCGCCGCTCGCCGGCCGTATCGGCGGCTTGCTCTTGCAGCAATTCGCGCATGCTCTCGGGCTTGGACCAACGCCGGACCCAGAAACGGTAGTCGTAGTTGAGCCCCAGGCGTTGCCCGATGCGTTCCTGGTTCGGATCCATGGTCCCCGCCGTATCCGTGTATACGGAAGCGTCGAGGGACACGTTGTTCTTGAGCCGCTTCTTCCACTGCGGATCGCGGACGAGACGGGCCAGGGGCGGGCGCCATTCCAGGGCCATGCGATAGGCCCAGGGATCGTTGTTCTCCGTCTCCTGGGGCCGATAGTAGGATCGCAGGCTGAGCCGGGTGCGCCAGAATTCCTTGCTGATGACCTCCAAGGCCAAGGCCTCGGTGGCCGTATCGGAGGAGGACCCCTGGTTGGAGGCGAGGCTCCCTAGACCAGTAATCTTGGTTTGCGCTATCCAATGGCCGGAAAGCTTGCGGGACGCGCGCGAGAGGTAGTCGCTGGCAAGGGGCTCCAGCAGGGCCAAGGCCTGCTCTTGGTAGGAAAGGCCCGAGCCGCCGCCCGCGAAGGCGGAAGAATAGCATCCGCGCCGCACGGAATAGACCAGGGCGGCCACGTCGGCCCCCGCCCCGTAGGCCCCGCCGCAATCGGTGTCGTAGGAGAATTCCGTCTGCGATAGGGGCCCGGCAAGGCGGTTGATGACCGTACAGGAATCGGTGGTGCCGGCTTCGCAATCCTTGGCCAATTTTTTCCTGGCTTCGAGATCGAGATGGCCCTCCTCCAAGGTGGAGTTGAGCCATTTGATCTCCATGCGGCTCAGATCGTAAGCCTGGGCTTTGGTTCCCAACTGGCCTTCGGTGGAGTTGATGCGGCCCTGCACCAAGGCATAAGGGTAGGTCCCGCGCATGGAGAAATTCCCCACGTAAGCGAACCGCAGCACGTCGGTCTCCACGCGGTTGCCGGAGCCGGCGGTCTCCAGGTCGAGGCGTATCTCCATCGGCCGCGCCGGTCGGGCGCCCCGCGCCTGGGGCTTGCGCTTGAACAGGTTCTGCAGGGTCTCGAAACTGCGCAGGCGGTATTTGACGTTGGAACTATCGAGGCGGGCGCTCGCTTCCAGGAAAGCGAAATCGCTTTGGCTATAGACGCCTCCCGCAGGTTCGGTTTTGGGCGCGCGATAGGTGAAGTTCAGGCGCGAGAAATCGGCCGCCGCGCGCAGCGGGGATTTGACATGCTCGATCGATCCGGACCCGAGCCGGGCCTGGAGTTCCAGTTTAGAAGTATCCGAGCGGAGATCGATGCGTAGGTCCTTGAGCCGGATTTTGTCGCCGGGGCCGAGTTGGGCCAAGAGCCCGTCCCCCTGCAAATGCGCGGTCAACGCATGGGCGTCGCCGAGGTCCATCGCCGCAGTTCCTCCCAGGCTTCCGCTCTTTCCCTTCATGGACAAATCCGGAATCGAGAGACGGCCGCGGACGATATGCAAAGGCGCGGAGAACGACTGGGTATCCAGGCCCGGCACCGCGTATCGCCCGCGCAGGGTGTCCAGATCCATCTTCCAACCGGCTGGTCCTTCCCTGAAGACGACGGCAAAGGGTCCGTACGCATCCAGCCCGAGGATCTCTCCCGACTTTCCCGGCAGGGCGGCATCCCCGCGCAGCGAGACATTCCCGCGGAAGTCCGCATAGGCGCGCATACGTCCGGAAACCCGGAGGAAAAGTTTCCTTCCCACCGCCACCTTAAGGCTGACAACCTGCTCGGCCCTGAGGACCCCGCCCAACCCCAGTTCCAGGGAGTCGGCGAAAAGCGGTTCCTTTTCGGATTGGGTAACCGCCCGGATGATCAGGGAATCCCCGTTCCCCAGCAAGGCGATCTCACGCGCCTTCAGGGTCCCGTTGGTCGCGGCCGGCTGCAAATCGCGGGCATGATAGGCCCCGCGGAACCCGCCCGAATCCGAGTAGTCCAAGCGCCCGTCCAAGCTACCCGAAAGTAAAGGGGGGTGGGCCGAAGCGATGCGCAGGGCCTTGGCCAGATCGAATCGATCGGCTTGCAGGAAAACATGCCGGATGTCCTCGCGGTTTACGGCCGCCAGTTGATGGAATTGGCGGCCGTGCAAGGCCACCTCCCCGCCGCCCCGCAGCGAGTTCCCGCCCAAGGAGGCGTCCAGCTCCGTAACCCGCAAGCTACGTCGATCCCATTCCGCCCGGGCATTGGCTTCCAGCGGCTCCGATCGATAATTCCCGGTGACCCGCGCGTCGGCGCGGCCGGTATGCGCGCTGGTGTCCCACGCGAAGGATGCGCTCATCTTGGGCTTTCGGGCCGCCAAGCTGTCCAGACCCCGGTATGGCAGAGTGTAGATGGCCAAGCCCCGCAGGCGCGCCTCGATGCGATCGGAGCGGAGGCTCGCCTCCGCGGATCCGAAATCGGGATGCCATAAGGTGAAATCGGCCTTCCGGCTGGCGCTGTCCATCGACATGCGGCCGGTCAGGCGCCAGACCACGCCTTTGCGATGCCAGTAAGAAGGGGACAACACGATTCCGTCGGGCCCATAGCGCGCCATCAGGTGGATGGAATCCGCTTCCGCCCCGAAGGCCCGCAATCCGCTCACCACCGCGTCCAGGCCGACCCGTCGCCCCTCCGCGCGCCCTTTCGC
This sequence comes from Fibrobacterota bacterium, assembly GCA_019509785.1. Lineage (NCBI taxonomy): Bacteria > Pseudomonadati > Fibrobacterota > Fibrobacterota bacterium. The sequence goes on from JAEKLQ010000038.1 coordinate 22,965, forward strand.
CTGCAGCGATCGAAACCGCACATTGGTATCCGCGAAAGCCCGCACCCAAGGTTCTTCGGGAGGGATGGAAAGGGAAAAAGGACCGGCCCATCCGGATGCCGTCTTGCGCAGATCCGCCGACAACCGCGAGCCGTCCCCGGTCGCGATCTCCGCCACCAATGCATCCGGCCCCATACGCGGCGCCTTCACCTGCACGTTGGCCGGCAGGATTTTTCCCGCCGTCGCGATGCGGATATTCCGCGCGTACCCTCGTAAGGAGACCTCCAGATGGCGCGCCAACCAAGCCGCATTGGCGAGGGAATCGAGGGCCAGCGTACGCAAGCCACCCTCCAGCGCGAGGTCCTCCCCTTTCGGCCCACGGCTCCGGAGCGACCACGTCCCGGAGGTATCCCGGAAATCCAAGGACCCGTCCATCTTCTGCGGCCCGATGCGATAGGCGGCCCGCGGATCGAATCCGGAAATATCCGCCGTAAAATTGGAATGGACGCGATAGCCCGTCCCTTGGGCGGCCTGCAGGGAGAAGCGGAGATCCTGGACCAGAGGCAAGGAAGACGGCGCTTTGAATGCTTGTGCATACGGAGCGGAAGAAGCCATGCGTATTCCGACATCCGCTTGCGCACGCAGCAGGTCCGCCTTAGGGCCGCTCGCCACAACTGCCACGCTATCAAGCCCGCGCGCGATTTCGAGGCGCGCATGCAAATTATCGCCTGGCCATTCCATGCTTGTCTTCAAGCTCGGGGCCAGCCCATGCAAGGCCCGGGCGCCTAAGCTTCGGACTTCCAGCGAGGCGGAACGCGGTCCGCCGGTCGCGGCCGTGATCCCATCGGCCTCCGCCAGGAAGCCGGAATCGTCCTCCACCCGTACGCGCCCAACCTCGACGCGGACGGAAACGGGAAGCTTGAAATCCGGAAACGGAAGCGAATCGCGCGCGGGCCGCTTGGCTTTTGGCTTGGCCTCGTCCGCGGGATGCAAAGCGAGGCGAAGGGTATCGAGGGTGAAATCCACCGATGGCGAAAAGCGCCACAGGCTACGGAACAGGTTCGCGGTCACCGCCGTGGCGCCTCCGCGCGCGGTCATTCCGGGAGCATGATAAAGGAGGGAATCGGCCCTAAGTTCCAGGCTCCAACGCCAACGCGCGTTCACCAGCCGCAACGATCCCGTTCCGACCTTGATGTCCCGGCCCAGATAATGCCCCACCGCCCAGTGGCCGGCGAGATAAATCAGCGGGATCAGGACCAGCGTTAGGACGAACCAAATCATCAAAACGCGTTTCAGCCATTTGCCCATGGACCCATGCCGGAATCGGGGAACCGCCTTGTTGGGAAAATAAACGGCGGCGGCAAGGCGCGGAAGGATTTCCGCGGCGGGAATTCAGCAGCCGGAATTCAACGGCGCAGGTAACCGAAAGTGAAGAAGAGGTTTTCGCTTTTATTGGTCAGGGCCCGGAATTCGCCTTGGCTCCCTTGGATGGTCTTCAGATCGCCCGTAGTGGTGAGCGTTCCATGGGCGATGTAGGCGCCGTTTCCGACTTGGCCGCCCCGCGCGGAAACGGGCCACCAAGCGAGGCTCAACAGGTAATTCCCGTCCTTGTCCTTACGCAAACGCGCCAGATCGGCCGCGCTCACGTCCCCGATGGCTTTGTTCACGTATACGCCCAGGTTATCGAAGAAGGAAAGATCGTAATGGAAAGGGGCGTTTACCTTCAATGAAATCAAATAGGGTTTCGTGTTCTTGGAGTTGGCATTCACCGCGTCCGAAAACACGACGTTCACGGAAGGGGGGCAATTCAGGCAGACTCCCGGCGTTACGGATTGATCGATGATGAGGATGGAGTTCGGCAACGAAATCGGCCCGTCCAGCTTGGGGACGGTAACCAGGCCCGAACCCTTTGTCTCCAATTCATACACCGCTTTCGGCAAAACTCCGCCCACCGGAACGTAGTCCTTCATGTTGCTCGGGTTGCCTTGGGCGTCCGCGACGCCGGCCGCGCCGGACTTGATGCGGAGGGAATCCCCCGGAAGCGGGAAAACGGATCCGTCGAAGGTGTAAACATAGGTGTTACCCCCAGTCGATTGCACGGAAACCACCTTGATCTTGCCGCTTGGATCGGAAGCGCCCGGCCGCTTGATATCGAAAGGGAATCCGCCCGCGAGATCCGCCTTCACGGCTTCCGAGAAGGTCACGGTGAGGGTGGGCTTATCGCTCGCGTTCGCGGGAGGAACGGACACCGCCGAAGCGATGCGCGGGCCCACGCCATCGCCGATCACGAAGGAGGCGCCGTCGAATACCTTGCCATCCGCCAGGATCTTCCCGTAGGGTTTGGGATCGAAGCCGGTGCCGGCCGCGAACTCCTTATCCTTGAACGTCGCCAGGATATGGGTCCCATCGATCCGCGCGATATCCGCCGCCAGGACCGTCACCGTGGAGGAAGGATTGAAGGGATCCTGGAGTTGGATCTGGGTCGGGAGGCTGCCGATGGCTTTGGGGAACTCCACCCATACCTGATCGATGCGCCCGTTCCCGTCCGCGTCCTGGTACAAGGCCTTCGCGACGGCAATCAGGCTATCGGGCTGCGGATTGGGGTTAGGATTCGGATTGGAGCCCAACCCGGACAAGGGCGCCACGTCATCCATGTTAGCCGCGACGAAAGGCTGGGCCACGTAATTGGTGGTATCCCCGATCTTCTTGGAGGCGAGATAATCGACGAAAAGCATGGTTCCGTTCCCGTCGGCGACGAACAGATGGCCTTTGCCGTCCACGGTGCCTTGATCGAAACTGGCTCCCGCGAAGGTCCGGGTGGACACGATCAGCCCGTTGGCCGGATTGATCTGAACGATGTTCTCCCCGCCGAAGAGCATCAATTGGCCCGTGTAGGAATCGAACGCCATGCCGTGCCCGCCTTGCAGGTTCTTGATCAGGCGATGGGTAGTGAAGGTCTGTAAATCCAAGGTCCCGAAATTCCCGACTCCGTCCGTTCCGCTGCTGGTGTAAAAGGCATGGCTCGCGTCCTGGAAGGCCAGGGAAGTGACCTTGGTGTCATCGCCGGTCAACGGGATGGCGGTCCCGTCCGCGAAGGGCGCCAAGGGTATTTTCGCCAAGCCCCCCGGAATGCCGCTCGCCCAAGCGTATTGTTGGCCGGGATCCAAGGCCATATGGTAGGCCTCCACCCCGCCCGCGGTGTGGGTGACCACGGCTTGGGTCGCAATGTTGATCTTGTGGACCTTATCGCCTTGCCCGCCGACCAGTAGCTCGCTATCCGGGGCGAAGATCAATCCGTCGGACCCGTCGGTCTTGGCCACGTTGACGACGGCGCCCACCACCAATTTTGTCCCATCGTAATTGAAGCTGATCTTGTTGACGTCGGCCCCGCCCTTATAGGTAGTGAAATAGAGATCCCCGGAGGTGCCCGCGGCCCATACGGCGGCACACATGGAGGAAACGCCCAGTACGATCGGCAACAAACGCCTCAAGTTCCGCGCGGATGGAAGGGACATATCGGGTCCTCCGGAAATGGCTTCGGTACGGGTCAAAATGCTCATCTAAGATAACCCGCGCAACCGAATGCGCGTGATCGAAAATGGGCTATTACTGCCAAGCCGGGTGGGGCCGCGGTTTCTCCGATTTGTCGGGGTTCAGTTTGCCCGGGCGGGCCCGGGATCAGGGAGGATGAGGAAAACCCCCGTCAGCTTCCCGTCTTTCAAGGTCAGGGATGCCCATTGGGAGGTGTCGGCGGAAGCCAGGCGCCGCCGGGCGTCATCCCGGAGCTTTCCTTTCGGATCCAGGAAGTCCTCCCGTTCTTCGTCGGCGAGATAGCCCAAGGCCTTCCCCCAATCGCGCTTCGAAACCGCTTGGAAAAAAGCCTCCGCGGCCCGCTTCAATTCCAACTCCGCCGCCTCCGCGCGGTTCGAATCCGGAACCACGGCGAAACCGGTATCGGGATCATCCTGCCGGTTCAAGCTGTCCGGTCGTCCCTGGGCCAACACCGGCAGCACGTCGGGGAGCCCGTAGATAAGTCCTTTGCGGACTTCGATAAGCGGATTGTTAAGCAGGGTCGCCCTCCGGATCGCGCGCACCCGGTCCCTGTATTCGGGTAGGATCCCCTCCGTCCCATCCGCCAGTTTAGCGCGATCTTCCGGGCCCAGATAGCCGGCGGCGGCCCGGTAGTCCCGTTTCGAAAGCGCCAGGGAAAAAGAGGTAAGGACGTCCAGACGCTCTTGCTGCGGGTCTGAAAACCGCGGGAAGGCGGAGGAAGAGCAGCCGACAAGACCGACCACCACTATCAGCGCAAGCGGTAAGCATGAACGCATAGCGACCCCCTCTATCCCGGTACGCCGGGGATGCGTCCGAGATTAGTTAATTTATTTAACTATTTAGGATTCCGCACGGTACTTTCGGCTCCCAGGGCTTTTTCCCGGAATTTGGTTTATTGTCCATATGGTTAATCCTATCTACCTTATCGCGCCTTGCTGATGTTCACCCGCATCCGGATCCGCATACTCGCGATCGTCCTCCTCGCCATCATACCCGCGATGGCCTTGATATGGTATTCCGCCAACGAACGCAAGGAACAGATGTCCCGGGAAGCCGAGCGCAATACCCTGCGATTGAGCCGCTTCCTGGCGAGCAACCTGGAAAGGGATTTGGCGGAGGGAGAGAGTTTCCTGGCCGCGGCGGCGGAAGCCTTGCGCGGCGATCATCTTTTGGCCGGAGGATGCTCGGAGGCGCTCCGAGGTTTCCTGGGCGATTCCTCAGTCTATGCCAACGTTGGCCTTTCCGGTCCGGACGGAAAAATCCTTTGCAGCGGCCGACCATCGGCTTCATTTCCGGGATTGGGAGCCCTGGAATGGTTCCATGGGGCGGATTCGGCCGACGATTTCTCGGTCGGGTTCGATTTCAACGGTGGCATAAGCCGTGCCCCGTCAATCGTATTGGTCCGACCCGTTTCCGCGGCACATGCGGATGGGAGGATCGGACAGGAGTACCTCTTCGCCGTCATGGAGCTCGATTGGCTGAACGAATTGGCGGAAGGCTCGCGTCTGCCTGCCGGATGGGCCATCTCGGTCGTTAACCGAAAAGGCGATGCGGTAGCGCGTTTTCCCGACCCCCAGAAATGGGTCGGCAAATCACGGCAGCCTGCCGACGGATTGCGAAACCTGACGGCCCCCGAAGGTACCCGGGTAACGCGGGGGATCGACGGCATCAAGAGGCTCTATGCCTACGCCAAGGTGCGGAGGAAAGGCGATCTCATGGTCAACGTCGGGGTGAGCCGGGAAGCCATCCTGGCGCCCGCCAACCGGGCGCTCCGCGATCAGCTCACGGCCCTCGGGATCGTCGGCATCCTGGCCGTCCTGGCTGCCTGGTTCGGATCGGACGTCTTCCTGCTCAAGCAAGTGCGGATGTTGATCAACGCCGCCAAGCAACTGGGGGCGGGGAATCTCGCCGCGCGCTCGGGGCTTTCCTACCATAGCGGCGAGCTCGGCGAGCTGGCCCGGGCCTTCGACGAAATGGCGGAGACGCTGGAATGGCGCAACGCCCAATTACGGGAATCGGAATTCTCCCTTCTCGCTCTCTTGAAACGCAAGCCGGAATCCGGGGCGAATCCAGAATGAATCCATCCGAGCGCCCGGAAATATTATTGATCACGGACGATGCCGCGGACGAGTCCAACGTTTCCCACATCCTGGGCAAGTACCAGTTCGCCAATTCGTTGGTTAAGCTGCATGGACCGGCGGAGGCGCTCAAGTACTTGGCGGCTCGGGAAGCGCCCGGGAAAAGCCTAGCGGATCCCGGGCCCGAATTGATCTTGATCGGGGTCCGGGAACCGGGTCCCTCCCGCCTTTCCTGGCTCAAGGAATGGCGGCGCGGCCCCTTGGCCGGGGTCCCCCTCATTTTTCTCGTGGACTCGACCGAAGCGGAAGCGGAGTTCCGAAAGCTGAATCTCCCGCTTTCGATTTGCGTAACCCGCCCCATCGGGTTTTTCAAACTTCTGGAAGCCATGCAAAAGCTTCGGATGCGGTGGGTAGTCCTGAAACCGTAGGGACGGCCGGTATCCGGAATCCGCGATGGCCGACCGGTTTCCGGTTCGGCCGGCCCATCATCCTTCCAGGCGGGACAACTCCCCGAAGAGGTCTTGCATGGCCGGCGCCAGGCCTCCCGCGGCGGCGATGGCCTTTAACGGCTTCGCGTAAATGGCATCCAATTCCATCGGCCTTCCCGCTTCGCGATCCAATTGCATGCTCGGCTTATAGGGGATCATCTTCTCCGTATCGGCCAACATGCGATCCCGGAAGCCGGCGGGCAGACGGCATCCGCAGGCCGCCGCGCCGTCAATCACCTCGTCCATCAAGATGGAAATGCGCTTCCGCGTGGAAGGATCCTTCAGCAAGGCCGAAGTATCCTTGCCGGTCAAGGCGCACATGCCGTTGAACGGGATATTCCATGCCAGCTTGCGCCAACGCGCATCGCGCCAATCCTCCAGCAGCTTCACGTCCACGCCCGCGGCCTGGAAATCCTCCGCGACGGCCCGCATCTCCGGCGTGACGCCTTCCGATCCCGAACCGAAGGCGGCCAGGCTTACCGCCCCGTAGTCGAGATGCTGGATCCATCCCGGCCCGGCCTTGCGCGAGCATAGGAAACACAAACCGCTGAGGACCTTGGCGGCGGGCGCGGCGGCGGAAACCTCCCGTTCGGGATCCAAGCCGTTCTGCAAGACCAAGGCGATGCCGCCGGGTTTAAGCGCGTATTTCAAGACGCCGGGCAGCAGGCCGTTGGCTGTGGTTTTCCAGGCGATCACCGCGACATCGGCAGGTTCCAAATCCTCCGCCCGGGACACGGCGTCCACCACCGGCAACCGGAAATCCCCCTTGGGCGAATCGACGCGAAGGCCATGGGCCCGCACCTGGGCGAAGTCGGTATTCACGAGGAACTGCACCTGGCGGCCGGCTTTCTGCAATAAGGCGCCGTAGTAGCCGCCTACGGCCCCGGTTCCCAGGATGGAATAGGTCAGGCCCAAGGCCCTGGAGGGATCAGAAGCCATGGAAAACCTCAGCCAAGCCGCCTCGGCAATGCGGAACCAGGGCAATGCCCGAAGCCCGAATCGGGGCCAAAGGCGCACAAAACCAGGGCGAACAAGGTAATTCCGGTGAAATTCGAGGGAGCGAAGCTAGGCTGCACTGGGAAAAATCTAGCATCTTTATTAACATTACCCGCTCTAATATCGGCCCGGCCGGCCGCGGTAAGCGGTAACGCCATCAGGGCTTAAGGAGTTCAGCCATGCCTCAGATCAAAGGAAAGCGCGTCGTCGTCACCCTCGAATGCACCGAGGCTCGCGCCGCCGGCTTGCCGCCTTCCCGCTACATGACCACCAAGAACAAGTCCAAGCAATCGGGCCGCCTCGAGAAGAAGAAGTACAATCCCTTCATGCGGAAGCATACGCTCCACCGCGAAGTGAAGTAAGGTCCCGCGGAGGACGCCCGTCCTCCGTTTGTCCGGAGTCTCCGCTGCGGATTCTCCGAAAGACTTTCTAGAGGTTCGAACCATCGCCCGGGGTCGGAACATGGCAACGCTCTTCACCCGCATCATCAAGGGGGAAATCCCCTCGGTCAAGATCCTCGAAGACGAACGTTACTTCGCCTTCCTCGACATCCGTCCCATCAACCCCGGCCACACGCTAGTCATCCCCAAGCTCGAAGTGGATTCGCTTTGGGAGGCGCCGGCGGATCTGTTGGCCGGCATGCTGCCCTTCGCCCAAAAGGTGGCCAAAGCCGTCCAAGCCGCCACGGGTTGCCTTCGCGTGGGCGTTCTGGTTGCCGGTTTCGAGGTGCCGCATGCGCATATCCATCTCGTGCCCATCGAAGGCGAAGGGGAATTGACCTTCAGCCGCGCGCGGCCCGCCAAACCCGAGGACCTCCAGGCCATTGGCCAAAAAATCCGGGAGCATTTGTGAACCCAAAGAATAACCAGCCCGGCGCGCAAGACGCGTTGGGCGGGATGCCCCAACGCCCGCGGCGCAACCGCAGGACGGCCTCCATCCGCGCCATGGTCCGGGAAACCGAACTCGCGCCCTCCCACTTCATCCTTCCGCTCTTCGTGCAGGAAGGCAAGGACCAGCGCACGCCCATCCGTTCCATGCCCGGCGTGGAGCGCCTGAGCCGGGATCTGATCATCAAGGAAGCCAAGCGCGCGCTTTCCCTCGGCATCGGTTCCGTGGCCCTTTTCCCCGTCATCGCCGAAGCCAAGAAGGATGCCAAGGCTTCCATTTCCGCATCCGACACGGGGCTCTTGCAGGAAACCGTCCGCGATCTGAAACAAAGCGTGCCCGAGATCACGGTGATCACCGACGTGGCCATGGACCCGTATTCGACCGATGGCCATGACGGCCTGGTACGGGACGGGCGCATCCTCAACGACGAGACCTTGCCCATCCTGGCGGCCATGGCCTTGGCCCAGGCCCGCGCCGGCGCCGATATCGTGGCCCCGTCGGACATGATGGACGGCCGCGTGGGGTATCTGCGCCGCGCCTTGGATGAAGCCGGCTTCACCGAAGTGGGCATCCTCGCCTATACGGCCAAGTACGCGTCTTCCTTTTACGGCCCGTTCCGCGAAGCCCTGGACTCGGCGCCCAAGCATGGCGACAAGAAGACCTACCAGATGGATCCGGCCAATCGGCGCGAAGCGCTGATCGAAGCGGAGCTGGACGTGCGCGAAGGCGCGGACATGGTGATGGTCAAGCCCGCCCTCCCCTATCTCGACGTGATCGCCGCCCTCAAGGCGGCCGTGAACGTGCCCATCGCCGCCTATCACGTGAGCGGCGAATACGCCATGATCAAGGCCGCCGGCCAATTGGGTTGGCTGGACGCGGAGGCCGCCATGCTGGAATCCCTGCTTTGCATCCGCCGGGCCGGCGCGGACGCGATCCTGACCTATGCCGCGATGGAAATCGCGCAACGCCTCAACGGCTGACGCCGCCCGTTCGCGGCGAACCGGTCATCCATTCATGATCAATTCGGCGTAAACCGGACAGGATCATGTCAAAGCGATCGGTCATCCTTCCAGACGACCTTTCTACCCGCACTGTGCTCATCGAATACGGCGTCGCATTTCCCGTCGCCAAGTCCGCCCAATCCGCCCGAGGGCGCGCAGATATACCGCTGGTTCGCGTCGAATAAAGAGTCGTATTGATCGCAACAATCCGAAGAAACCAGGTAGACCTTCGAACCGCCGTGATCGAATTCGATGATCTCGCGGGGCGGGTCGGCCACACGCTCGGCCTTGTATTGCGAGATCCGGCTTTCCACCCAAGCCGGCAGCGCCTCCGGATCGGATGAAGCTGAATCATCCGCGCAGGAGGATAAGAGTGGAACCAATCCGAGCAAGAAAATGAGTTTGCGTTTCACCAATCCACCTCGCTTTGTTGCCGGCGTCCGTTGCCGACTAGTCAGGTTTAAGTTAATGAGTGAGATCGTTGGTCAATCTTAAGCCGGTCGCGGAAATCGCTCTCAATTCCGGAGCGGGGCCGCGCGTGGCGCTGAACCCATTATTTATATTAGTCGCATGCTGACCGACCTCCATTTGCAAAAATACCTCGACGGGGAGCTTTCCGAGGAGGACGAGAAGGAACTCGAGGCGCGGCTGGAAAAGGATCCCGATCTGAAGGCCCGCCTGGAAGCCTTGGAAAACCAAAGCCAGGTGGTGGGTCAGCATGCCTGGCAGCGCTTCCGTAAGGGCCGGCGCTCCCGCCACGGCAGCCGCACGCGTTACACCACCATGCTTCCCGCCCTGTTGTTCCTGATCGTGGTGCTCTTGGTCGCCAAGCATTGGTTCGCGCGGCCAGGGGAGAATTCCACCTTCATCATGAGCGGGGGAAACGGGAAAAGCGTCGAAGTGCTGTACGATTCCCCGGCAGGTTGGCGCTATCTGGATAAGGACTACGCCGCCGGGGACAGCCTGACCCTCTCGGTCCGCGATACCGGCGCTTACCACGTGGCGGTGGAAGCCGTCTTCGGGACCGGCCAGGATGCCGAGGTGGTCGAGGCATGGCCGGATGCGCCCGAGCGCGTGTACGGCCAGCAAGGGAAGAAGCCCGTATTCCTGGCGGCCTCGCGGTCCGCGCCGGGCGTGGCTCCCGCGCAAATCGTTGTATTTTATGATGATAAACCGTTGCCGCCGTTGGGCGCCGCGCGCATTCTGGAAATCTTGTCTTCGCATGGTAACGAACGCGGCGGGATCGAATTCCACTATCAAGTTTTTTCCGCAGGCCGCTGATCATAAGAGGGTGTTGTACACCCCCTCTCACCTTTGGTAAAGTCACGCATCAGCGCGCGAAGCGCTTCCGGCGGCCATTGACGGCGCGGAAAGCGATTTGGTATCTTCAGCCAGCCCCTTTACTGCGCGTTTGGGCAGTAATCAAGCGGGGCCGGGCCGATTACAATGTCCGGGTCCTCCGCCTTAGCCGGCTGGGACCAAACGCATAGGGGATAGACCGAGAATGGCCAAGACCGCCGAGAAAGTCGCGAAAAAAGAGCCCAAAGGGGAATCCGGTACTGGCCGTTACGATGAAGACAGCATCAAGACGCTGGATTGGATCGAGCACATCCGCCTGCGGCCGGGCATGTACATCGGCAAGCTCGGCAACGGCTCTTCTCCGGACGACGGGATCTACGTGCTCTTCAAGGAGATCGTGGACAACTCCATCGACGAGTTCGTCATGGGGGCGGGAAAGCAGATCGATATCGCCATCGGGGAAGACGGTTCCTGCACGGTGCGCGACTTCGGGCGCGGCATTCCGCTCGGCAAGGTCGTCGATGTGGTCTCCAAAATCAATACCGGCGGCAAATACGACGGGGAGGCCTTCAAGAAATCGGTGGGCCTGAACGGCGTGGGTTCGAAGGCGGTGAACGCTCTGGCCTCGTGGTTCAAGGTGCAATCCTTCCGCGAGGGCCGCGTAAAGACCGCCGTCTTCGAGAAGGGCGTGCTCAAGCAAGAGGAAAAGGAAAAGCCCACTTCCGAACCCAACGGCACCTTGATCAGCTTCCTGCCCGATCCCGAGCTGTTCCCCAAATACAAATGGGCGGCGGAATTCCTGGAAGAGCGAATCTTGTACTACGTCTACTTGAATGCCGGCCTCACCATCAATTTCAACGGGCAGAAGTACCTGTCCAAGGCCGGGCTGCACGATCTGCTGACCCGGCACACCGACGACACCAAGCGCTACCCGATCATCCATTTTAAGGATTCGGACCTCGAGGCGGCCATCACCCACGACAATTCCTACGGCGAGCGCTATTACTCTTTCGTGAACGGCCAGTTCACGACGGAAGGCGGCACCCACCTGGCGGCCTTCAGGGAAGGCATCATCCGGGCCTGCAAGGACTTCTTCAAGAAGGAATTCGACGCTTCGGACATCCGCGCCAGCATCGTAGGCGCCATCTCGATCCGCATGCACGAGCCGGTGTTCGAATCCCAGACCAAGACCAAGCTGGGTTCGACCAACTACGACGAGAAGGGCAACTCGCTGCGCACCTGGATCGTCGATTTCGTGCGCAACAACCTGGAGCAGTACCTCCATAAGAATCCCGAGACGGCGAAGGAGATGTTGGCGAAGATCCAGCAATCCGAGCGGGAACGCAAGGATATGGCGGGCATCCGCCGCCTGGCCAACGAGCGCGCCAAGAAGGCCAGCCTGCACAACAAGAAGCTGCGGGACTGCAACATCCACTACAACACGACGCATAAGAAGCGCGAGGATTCCAGCCTCTTCATCACCGAGGGCGATTCGGCCTCCGGTTCCATCACCAAGGCCCGGGACGTGAACAGCCAGGCCGTATTCAGCCTCAAGGGCAAGCCCCTCAATTGCTACGGCATGACCAAGAAGGTCGTGTACGAGAACGAAGAGTTCAACCTTTTGCAGCATGCCCTCAACATCGAGGAAGGCATCGAGGAACTGCGCTACAACCGGGTCATCGTCGCCACCGATGCCGATGTGGACGGGGCCCATATCCGCCTGCTGCTGTTGACCTTCTTCCTTCAATTCTTCCCGGAGCTCATCAGCCGAGGCCACGTTTACGTTTTGCAAACGCCCTTGTTCCGGGTACGGAATAAAAAGGAAACGAATTACTGCTACTCCGAAGCGGAGAAGGAAAACGCCTTGAAGAAGCTCGGCCGCAACGCCGAAATCACGCGCTTCAAAGGACTTGGCGAAATCTCGCCGGACGAGTTCGCCGGCTTCATCGGCAAGGACATCCGCCTTGAGCCGGTCATCCTGCACGGCGACACCAAGGTGCACGAGATATTGGAATACTTCATGGGCAAGAATACGCCGATGCGGCGCGACTTCATCATGGAGAACCTGAAGATCGAGGAAGACGTGGTGGAAGACGCCGAAGCGCTGGTCGCGAGCCGCGCGAACGAGCTTGCGGCAGAGCAGAGTAAAGAAGAGTGAAGAAGAGTGAAGAAGGGTACAGGGTAAAGGGTTAAGGGTACTGAAAATGGAAGCAATCGCTCCTCTTAACCCTTTACCCTTTACCCTTTACCCTATACCCTGTTCCTAACCGAAGAAAAGACCCCGAAGGATAGAATGGCATCGAATACCCTGAAAGACCATCTCCCCCACGTCCAGGACATGTACAAGGAGTACTTCCTGGATTACGCGTCGTATGTGATAACCGATCGGGCCGTGCCGCATCTGGCCGACGGCCTCAAGCCGGTACAGCGCCGCATCCTGCATTCCTTGCGCGAAGAAGAGGACGGGCGGTTCCACAAGGTCGCCAACATCATCGGGCAGACCATGAAGTACCATCCCCATGGCGATGCGGCCATCGGCGATGCGCTGGTGAACCTGGGGCAGAAGAACCTTCTCATCGATACCCAAGGGAACTGGGGCGATCCGGTGACGGGGGACTCCGCGGCAGCGGCGCGATACATCGAAACCAAGCTTTCCAAGTTCGCCTTGGAAGTGGCGTTCAACCCGGCCACCACCACCTGGCAGAGGTCTTACGACGGCCGCAACCTGGAACCGGTGCTCCTACCCATGAAGTTCCCGTTGGTCCTGGCCCAAGGCGCCGAAGGCATCGCCGTCGGCTTGGCCACCAAGATCGTCCCGCATAATTTTTGCGAACTCATCGAAGCCTGCATCGCGGTGCTCAAGAAAGAGAAATTCAAGCTGCGGCCGGACTTCCCCACCGGCGGCATCGTGGACGCCTCCAATTACAACGACGGCCAATCGGGCGGAAAGCTCAAGGTGCGCGCGCGCATCATCGAGGTCGATAACAAGACGCTGGCCATCACCCAGATCCCTTACGGAACCACCACGGGCAGCCTCATCGACTCCATCGTGACCGCCAACGACAAGGGCAAGATCAAGATCAAACGCATCGAGGACAAGACGGCCGCCAACGTGGATATCGTCATCCACCTTCCCCCCGGCGCCGAGCCGGAGAAGTCCATCGACGCGCTCTACGCCTTCACGGATTGCGAAACCTCCATCTCGCCCAATTGCTGCGTCATCTTCGAGAACAAGCCCGTATTCCTGGGGGTCTCCGAGCTGCTGGAGCTTTCCGTGCAGGATACGGTCAAGCTCCTTAAGCAAGAACTGGAAATCCGCAAGCAGGACCTCTCGGAGAAGTGGCATTTCAAATCCTTGGAAAAGATCTTCATCGAGGAACGCATCTATCGGCAGATCGAAAAATGCGAGACCTGGGAAGCCATCATCGATACCATCGATAAGGGACTTAAGCCCTACCGCAAGCAATTCGTCCGCGACGTGACCGTGGACGACATCACCCGCCTCACGGAGATCCGCATCAAGCGCATCTCCCGCTTCGACGGCTTCAAGGCCGACGAGGAAATGATCGCCCTGCAAAAGGAAATCGGCGAGACCGAGAAGAACCTCAAGGGCCTTACCAGGTACGCCATTTCCTACTACGAGAACCTATTGTCCAAGTACGGCAAGGGCCGCGAGCGCAAGACCAAGATCGCCCGCTTCGACGATATCGACGCCGCCGAGGTGATCTTGTCCAACCTCAAGGTCTATATGGACCGCGAGAACGGCTTCGTGGGGACCAAGGTCTCGAACGGCGAACTGATCGGGACGGATTTTTCCTCTATGGACGAGGTGATCGCTTTCAAGGAGGACGGAACCTTCGCGGTAACCAAGGTGGGCGAGAAGAATTTCGTGGGCAATAAGATCCTCTTCGCGGCCAAATTCGATCGCGCCGATGAGACGACGGTCTACAACATGCTCTACCGCGATGGCCGCGGCGGAAACCTGATGGCCAAGCGATTCCAAATCGGCGGCATCACCCGCGATAAGCAATACGATCTCACCAAGGGCAGCCCCCAGTCGAAGGTCTGGTATCTCGAGGTGCAGCCCGCGAAAATCTCGGATAAGGTCATCGTCCATTTGGTGCCGCAACCCCGCATCAAGACCGAAATCCCCCTCAACTTCGAAGACTACGAGGTGAAGGGCCGCGGAACGAACGGCAACATCGTCAGCCCGCATGCCGTTAAGCGGGTGGAACGAAAGACCAAGCTACCAGAGACGAATGATGAAAAGGGCGCCAAGAAATAGCCCTCTCGGCCCCCGCCAGCCACCTCCAAGCACACGAATCGACCCGCAGAAATGAACTTTTCAAAAGTTCATTTCTATTTTATTTAGGTTTTTGAGTCTTTTATAAACTCATAAATAAAGTGATCTTATGAGGTTTTTTACTGCTCTAAGTGAACTTTTTAAATCTTCTTTTTTATTTTATACTTCATATTTAGTTCGTTCTGGGGTATCTTCAGTGGGTTGGCGCCAATGTGGGCGCAATGGAAGGACCCCAATGAAGAACGCATACCTGCTCGGACTGACGGCCGCGACGGCCACCCTTTTTACCGCCTGCCTGTTTTCCGGAGAAACCAATAACACGGGCCGCGCTTCGGTCGGCCTGGAGATCAAAGCCTCCGCTTCAACCTCGACCGGCGCGCTGGCGAAGGCGAGCGGATTGATCTTGGGAGACACCGCCGGGGTTCACGTGGACCTCAGCGATGCCAAGCTGGTGATAAGCCGTATCAAGCTGGAATCCGAGAACGGTAGCGGCAGCTGCGACAGCACCGGCAATGTCCTCAAGAAGGAAGGTGAACCCGGCGACACCTCCGGCCGCGGATCCGAAGTCGAGAACGAAAAGGAAATGGAATGCGAAGACGGGTCAGGCCTGGTGGTCATCGACCTCCTCACAGGCGTTTCTTCCCCCGACCTCGGCACCCTGAGCGTGCCCGCCGGCCTTTATAACGAGGTGAAGTTCGAGTTGCACCATGGGCAGAATGATTCCACCTTGGGCGGCCGCACCTTGGTGGCGCATGGCACCTTGACCTTGGCCGACGGTTCGAGCAAGCCGTTCTCCCTCGCCCTCACCCTGGACGAAAACCTGAAGATCAGGAGCGATTCGGGCCTGAATCTGAGCGCGGGCGCCCTTCAGACCGTGGCGGTGAAGCTGATGGCCGGCGATTGGCTTAAGGGCCTCGACTTATCCGCCTGCCTGAACGTCGTGGATCCCGCCGCCGCCTCCATCGATATTACCGAGGATTCCCCAGTCGGCAAATGCCTGGACGCCGAGCACCGCATCAAGGATAATTTCCGTTCGTCCTTCCACGCGGGCGAAAAGGACGAGCATGAGACGGAAGGAACGGAAAGCAAGGATTCCACCGACGACTCGGGAAAGACGAAGTAAAGGAACCCTGACGGCCGAGCCCGGCCCGGCTATCTTATACCAAGACCGACCATGCAGAAACCCGATATCTTCGCCTACCTGGATTACCGCAAGTACCTCCGGGACGCGTTCGAAGCGATGAAAGCGGCGGCCCAAGAGGGCCGGGCGGCCCAAAAAGGCGGTGCGAAGATCAGCTATCGCTCCTTCGCGAAAGAGGCCGGGTACTCCTCCCCCAACCTGTTGCAGTTGATTTTAGCCGGGGAGCGCGATCTGGCTCCCGCCCACGTACCGGGCACGGTTCGGGCCCTTAAGCTGAATAAGCAAGAAACGGAATTCTTCGCCGACCTGGTCGCCTTCGATCGCGCCGAAGGTTTCGATGAAAAGACCTTCCACTACCAGCGCATGTTGCGCTCGCGCCGGCATGCCGAGGCGCGTCCCATCGAAAAGGGGCAATTCGAATACCTGGAGCAGTGGTACCATCCCGTGGTCCGGGAACTCGTGGCGCATCCTGAATTCGACGGGACGCCGGAGTGGATCGCCGGGCGCGTGCATCCCCGCATCACTCCCGCGCAGGCGGAAAAATCCCTTCTGTTGCTGGAGCGGCTGGGAATGATCCGCCGCGATGGCGCCGAGGGCAAACTCGTCCAATCCGATGCGCAGATCAGTACGGCGCCCGAGGTGGCCTCGCTTGCGGTGGCCAACTACCATCGTTCCGTACTCAAGCTCGCGGAAAGCTCCATCGAATCCTTCGACGGGGACCAACGCGATTTACGGGCCGTAACCTTGGGGATCCCCAAGGACAAGTTCCCCGAATTGAAGCGAAAGCTGGAGGCGTTTTGGCGGGAGATCCTGGATCTGGCCGCCGGAGCCGGACCGGTGGAAGAAGTCTACCAAATCAACCTGCAAGCCTTCCCCCTCACCCGGCCCGAGGCTCCCCATGCGTAACCTACGCGCTACCTTGTCGGCGGGCATCCTTTGCGTCCTCTTGTGCGGCTGCATCTTGGATCGCACCGCGGGTGGGACCGGCGTCGGCAACCCCACCAAGGGAACGGTCACCGTCGCCATGGTGGCCCTGGATTCCGCCCCGGTCGCGAAGGCCGCCGCCAAGGCGGCAGCCATGACCCGCAATCCCGACGGCTCCTTCGATATCCGCGATGCGGGCGGAAGCGTTTTCACGGTGAAGACGGGATATGCCAACGTGGGCCGCATCCGCATCGCCCTGCCCGACGGGGTCGACTGCTCCCAGGCCGACGAAACCGCATGCGAATCGGGAGAAGCGACCATAGACGGTCCCTGGGTCTCCGATCTCATGACCGGCAAATGGATCCCGGATCCCGGCACTGTACGCATGCCGTTGGGGGTTTATAAGCGCCTGGAAGTAAGACTGGAGTCCCAAGATAAGGTGGCCGCGGGGGCCCCCGATCTGGGCCGCCACAGCCTGGTCTTCGGGGGAACCTTTTCCTGGTCGGGTCGCGCCGATAGGCCTTTTACCGTGGCCTTGGACTTCGACGAGGACGAGCGCTTCGAATCGCCCGCCGGCTTCGCCGTGGCCGAAGGAAGCACGACCATCACGGTGGCCTTGGATATCGCCCGCTGGCTGTCGCAAGCCAACCTTACGGCCTGCCTGGAGAACGGATCCCTGCCGCTGGACTCCACGGGCGGATTCGCCTTCGAGAAGGACGGCGGTTGCGGCGTCGAGCAAGAAATGAAGGATGCCGTCAAGGCTTCCGGGACCGTGAGCGGGAAGCACGAGGGCGACGGCCCCTGAGGCGGGAGCCTACCCTCCCCCCGCCCGTTAAGGCAATTTGCGGACGACCTGCAACCCGTCGCGCACCGTCAGCAGCACGTTCTCCACCCGCGCGTCCGCGGCGATGCGCCGATTGACCGCGTCGATGGCGCGGCTTTCGCCGTCCCGGGGTTCCAATACCTGGCCTGACCATAAAGTATTGTCCACGAGGATCAACCCGCCCGGCCGGATCAACTCCACGATGCGTTCGTAATAAGCGGGGTAATTCGACTTGTCCGCATCGATGAAGGCCAGATCGAACGGCCCGGGGAGGGTGGCCAAGGTTTCCAAGGCCGGTCCCATGCGGATCTTGATCTTGCGGCCATGCGGGCTGCGATCGAAGTAGCGTTGCGCCATGTCCGCATGGGCCTTTTCGATCTCGCAGGTGATCACGCGGCCGTCTTCGGGCAGGCCCTCCGCCAGGGATAGGGCGGAATATCCCGTGAAGGTTCCGATCTCCAGCACTTGCTTGGCGCCCGATACCGCGGCCAGCAGCTTCAGGAACCGCCCTTCCAGACGTCCGGTCAGCATTTGCGGCGACTGCATGCTGGCGTAGGTCTCATCCGCCAGGGCCCTGAGCAATTCCGGCTCCGGCCGGGTGCGATCGAATGCGTATTTCTCCAGCTTCCCGTCGACGATATCCATATGCCTCCCTTGGCGGATGGCCGCCTTTATTCCCGTCGCTTGCTATCCATGAGGATGGTCACCGGGCCCTGGTTGCGCAAGGCGACTTCCATATCCGCCCCGAAACGGCCGGTAGCCACGGGACGACCGAGCTCCCGGGACAATGCCGCCGCGAATCCCTCGTAGATGGGAACGGCCAGCTCCGGGCCGGCCGCCGCGGCGAAACCGGGGCGATTGCCCTTGGCGGTGGACGCGAAGAGCGTGAACTGCGAAACCACCAGGGCATCCCCGGCGATGTCCAGCAAGGAAAAATTCATCTTGCCTTCCGCATCCGGGAAAATGCGCAGGCGGGCCAGCTTGCCCGCCAGCCATGCCCCGTCTTCGGGCGTATCGTCCTGGGCCACTCCCGCCAGAAGCAGCAAGCCCCGGCCGATGCGGGCGATTTCGGCGCCGTCTACCGCCACCGAAGCTTCCCCCACCCTTTGGGCCACGATCCGCATACCAGGGAAAGGTATTAAGAGTCCCTGACAGAATGCGGGATTCTAATGCGCGTGCTGTAAACGCTCGTCGGGTTGCGACGTCCCGCGCGGGGCGTAATCGAGGAAGTAGAGCAACATCTCGGCGGCATGCCGGGCGTGGGGAACGGACACGCGGCGCTCTACGAACTCCGGCGAGACGAGCCCCATGCCGAAGGGCGGATCCTGATCCGGATGGAACCCCCAACTCAAGGGGTAGGTCCGGGTTGGAATGTCCATGGGCGGATCCCAGGCGTGGAAATGCGCTTCGGCCCAGGCCAAGGACGGGTTGGCATCCTTCACCTTTTCCGAAAAGGGCGGGCCGCCCGTAGGCACGTCCCGATAGTCCAGCCAGAAAACGGGGGCATAGGGATCGAAGGAAGGCGGCAAATGCCAGTCGTCCGGGAGGCCCAGGCTCTTGAGCCCGAACTTCAACCATTTGGTTTGGTAGACGGGATGGGCGGCGCCTTCGGTATTGCCGTTGATGTAATCGGTGCACCGGAAGGTTTCCGCCTGCTCCAGCGCCCGCGCCACCAGGGGATGATCCTTATCCGAGACCAGGGAAATCAGGAAGAGGATCTGCCCCAGGTTGTCCGGCTCGCGTTCCCCATCGCGCGCCGCATCGAACGGCTCGGTGAGGCCCAGGATCCAATCCTTAGCCAGCTCGAGATTTCCCGTACGGCGCAGGGCTTCGCAAATGATGGCCGCATCCCGGTAGTTGGGGGACTCGCGGTCGAGGAAGTTCGCGTAGGGTTTCCCATCCATGATATTGATGAGCACTTCGTGCAGGAGAACGCGCATCAGTTGGCTATGGGAATTCCCGAACAGCCCCGGTTCAGGGCTCTTGAAGTCCGGCAGTTGCAGAGGATTCCCGGTCAGGTAGGTGCGCGTTCCTTCCACCATCAGGCAAACGCCGGTCTCGTCCTCCTGGATGGAGTACTGTTTCCCTTCGCGCGATTGCCATCTTACCGTGTATTCATGGGGGATGATTTGCTCGTGGAGAACCTTCCAACTGCGGAGCATCTCTCCCGTGGAAGCATCGTAAAGCACGCCTCCCTTATATAACAGCTTGCGTCGGTTACCCATGCCGAAAAGGAAGAAGGGCAGGTGCGGTATCTTCATCGGAGGATCTCCAATACCTCAGGACGCCTCCGGAAATGCGTCCCGATCCACGGCCGGCTGGCAATGGGATTCATGTCCGGATTTACCCTTAAACTAATTTTCGGGCCAAGGAGGGAAAGCAAAGAAAGGGAGCCCGCCGCGCGGGGCGGAGCGGTGCGGGCGTTTTTAGCGGCCCTTAGTGCGATCCTCGAGCCGGAATACGAATTTCAGGCCCGACCAGGTCTCGTCGATCGCGCAAACCTTAACGTCCACGAGCCCGGCCGCCAGGCCCAGGGCCCGTACCCGGGCTTCGTTGAGTTCCCCGGGGACGGGCTTACGCCCCTTTATCATTTTGGGCCAGCAAATCCACAACATCCCATCGGAGGCGAGCAGCTTTTTCAGGGCGGATATGGCGGGGGCGAGTTCGGACTCCGTCCGGCAGAAGGCTTGGATGAACCCGAAGGAAGGCCGGAGGGCGCCGGAAGCACCCTTTTTTATGGTGGAGAGGGAGGCCGCTTGCGGCAACCCGGCCTCGGTGGCCGAGACGTGGGAGGGCAAAGGACCGAGGATTCGGGAGTAACCGGCGGGCGCCCCGACGAACAGGGCCCGCCGCGAGGGGACGGAGACCGCCTTCCCTTCGGAAAGCGGCTTTCCCTTGGAAAGCTTGCGTGGGCCGGCTACTCCCAGTTTTTCCAGCAAGGATTTCGGGGAATATCCCGCCATTCCTCATCCCGCCAGGACTACGGGATTCGCGCAGGCGAACCCCGCGAGCCCATCCAAGTTAGAACGCGTTCTTCTTCCACTTGGCATTCTTGCCCAACTGCTCCTCGATGCGCAGGAGCTGGTTGTACTTGCAAACGCGATCGGTGCGCGACAGCGAGCCGGTCTTGATCTGGCCGGCGGCCGTGCCTACGGCCAGGTCGGAGATGAAGGAGTCTTCCGTCTCGCCGGAGCGATGCGAGGAGACCACGCCGTACTTGGCGGCCTGGGCCATCTTGATGGCTTCGATGGTCTCGGTGACGGTGCCGATCTGGTTCACCTTGATCAGAATGGCATTGGCCACCTTGCCGTCGATGCCCTTCTTCAGGATGGCGGGGTTGGTGACGAAAAGATCATCGCCAACCAATTGGACCTTCTTGCCGATGGCGTCGGTCAAGAGCTTCCAGCCTTCCCAATCGTTCTGATCCATGCCGTCCTCGATGGAGTAGATCGGGTACTTGGCGCACAGGTCCGCGTACATCTTCACCATCTGCTTGCTGGTGTAGGACTTTCCGTCGGACTTATGGAAGGTGTAGACGTTCTTATCCTTGTCGTAGAACTCGGAGGAGGCGACGTCGAGGGCGATCTTCACGTCCTTACCGGGCACGTACCCGGCGTCCTTGATGGCCTTCATGATGGAATCGAGGGCGTCCTTGGTCCCCTTGAGCGTGGGGGCGAAGCCGCCTTCGTCGCCCACCGCGGTCGAGAGGCCCCGCTTCTTCAACAGGGCCTTGAGGGCATGGAATACTTCCACCGACATGCGCAGGCCTTCGGAAAAGCTCTTGGCGCCCACGGGGGCGATCATGAACTCCTGGAAATCGATGGGCGCGTCGGAATGGGCGCCGCCGTTGATGATGTTGCACATCGGCAGGGGCAAGGAGTAGGTGGTATTGCCGGCCAGCTCGCCGAGATAAACGTAGAGGGGCTTGCCGGCTTCGGCGGCGGCGGCGCGGGCGATGGCCATGGAGGCGCCGAGGAGGGCGTTGGCGCCCAGCTTGCCTTTGTTGTGGGTCCCGTCGAGATCGATCATCGCCTTATCCAGCTCTGACTGCTTGGATGCCTCTTTGCCGATCAGCAAGCCGGCCAGCTTGGTGTTGGCGTTCTTGACCGCCTTGGTCACGCCCTTGCCCAGGTAGCGGGACTTGTCCCCGTCGCGCAGCTCCACCGCCTCGCGTTCGCCGGTGGACGCGCCCGATGGCACGGCGGCGCGGCCGAAGGCCCCGCTCTCGAGGGTCACGTCCACTTCGACGGTGGGGTTACCGCGGGAGTCGAGGATCTGGCGTGCGACAAGGGTCTTGATGGCGGACATGGTCTTCTCCGGATGGATGGTTCGGGCCGAAAAGATATTCAATGCGGGCCGGGTTTTCTATCCTTTGCGGCATGCCCCGCCTGCTCGGGACTGCGCTCCGCTGGTTCCTCATCCCCTTTCTCGCGTTGTTGGCTTGGGCCATGGCCGGTGCCTTCTTCGGCTCAGCGCGTAGCGCCCTCAGCGCCGGAACGCTGCTCTGGTGCGGCTCCGGATTCTTGTTCCGCGCCGCGTCCCATTGGCTTTGGCGCCGGCTGGGCCGGGACGATCCGTTCGGATTCATCGACACATTGGAACATGAATTGACGCACGCCCTCATGGGCTATCTGACTTTTTGTCCGCCGGTATCCCTCTCGGCGACGCTGAAGTCGGGCGGCGAAGTGGAATTGAAAGGGGCCAACCCCTTGGCGGTGCTGGCCCCCTACTTCCTGCCCTTGTGGTGCCTGTTGGCCGCCCTTCTCGGCTTGGCGGTGAAGCCCGGCCTGCAAGGCGCCTGGAGCCACGGGCTTTTCTTCCTGCTCGGCTGGTTCGCATGGCGGCTATGCCTGGAATACCGCTGGCGCCAAACCGACCTGCATGCTTACGGTTTCGTCTTCTCCACCTTCGCGGTCGCCATCCTGCTGTTCTTGAGCCTCGGCCTAATCCTGTGGATGCGCGGCGTTCTCGGTTGGGCTTGGCTGCCAGCCGCCGTCAAGCATTCTTGGGGCGAATTACCTACCCTTTGGGCGCGGATCGGGAGGAATGGCGCCCACTGAGCCCTTCCTTCGCCTTGCGCCGGTTTTTACCTTACCTCCGCGAATGGTAATGGCGATTCGACCCTTGTATCCTATCATCGAATGAGGCGACCCATCGATATCCGCAATAGCTTCCGGCCCTTGCTAACTCTGGCCATGCTTTTGGCATCGGCCCTACCTTCCCTGGCTGCGCAGCATATCCAGCAGCCCACCGGGGATTTGCGGGCCGCGGTCCTGACCGATCTCAAACCCCACCCCAGCGGTAGCAAGACCTATAACGAATTCTGGACCTACCATTTCATGTTGGACGGGAACATCCAGGTCATCCTCAATTTCTCCCGGGTGAACCTGGGTTCCTTCAAATCGCCCGTATGCGGCGCGGATCTTACCATCATGGGGTTCCAAGGCAGGAATTGGACCGTGGCGCGGGAGTACGATAAGAAGAATTTCGTATTCACCGATTCCGCGCAAGCGTTAAGGGTGCACGAGAACATCTGGTTCTCCGGGAAGTTGCCCGAATCGCATCATGCGCATTTCGCCACCAACAAGAAAAACGTCGGCTACTACCTGGACCTGGACTTCTCGGATATCCTGCCGGGGCGGGTTTGGGGCGATGGCATGTTCAAGTTCGGGGGCGGGGATGCGGTGGGGATTTTCATCCATATCCCTTCCGCCAAGGTGAAGGGCCGCCTGGCCGTCAACAAGGATACCTTGGACGTGAACGGCACGGCCTATATGGACCATACCTTCCAAACCGATCTGGCGCCCAACCTGATCTCCGCCGGCTACCGGTACGTGGCTTCTGAGGGACAGGCGGAATCGGGCTACTTCCTGGATCCGGCCTCCAAGTACGAAAGGCAACCGGTAGGTTACGGGTTGAAGACCTTGAACGGGGAACTGGTTTTACGGAAACCGACGAGCCTCAAGGCGCTCTCCGCGTCCAGCGCCATGGGTTCCAAGGTCCCGACCGCGCTGGAGATCGGCTTTCAGGACGGCAGCAAAACGGTATTGAACCGCAGCGAAGATCGCCTGCAGCAATCCGTGTTGCATGAGTTCAGCGGATTCTCCAAGATGGCCATCAAGAGCTTCATGGGCGGGGAGATCCTCACGTTCCGCGGGCTGGGCACCATTTCCGGCACGCGTCCCATGGCCTACGACTTCTTTACCGTGGAGTGAATTCCCCGCGCCGGGAATTCATTCCTTAGGCGTCGGCAACATGGCGGAAACGCCTTTCTCGGTCGCGAACCAGACACCCGCATCCTTGTCCACCGCCACGGCAAAGACGAAGCGCGTTTGGATTCCGGTGGTATTGTTCTTGTTGAACAACCGCCAAGTGGTCCCGTCGTACCGCGCGGCCCCGCCCTTGGCGGACACCCACATCGTCCCCGATTTCTCGGCATACAGGCTGTAAACCTGCTCGGACGCGATTTCGCCCAATTGGGAAGAGCCTTTATAGGACGTCCAGGCGCTGCCCGCCAGGCGGCCGACGCCCATCTGCGTCCCGATCCACTTCGCGCCATCGGGGGCGATCATGATGGAGGTGATGCTGTTATGCGGCAAACCCTGGTTCGTGTTGTCCCGCGTGTAAGTGGTCCAGGCGGTATTGCTGAACTTCACCAGGCCGGCGATGGTCCCGAGCCATTTGTCCCCCGCGGAATCCACCGCGATGGCGGTCACCATCTTATGTGGTAGGCGTCCCGAGATGCGCTCCTCGCCGTAGCTCGTCCATGCCGAGCTTCCCCGCAGCAAGGCGAAACCGTTCTTGGTCCCGAACCAATGCTCATCCTTGCGGATGGCCATCGAGGTCACGAAATTGTCCGGCAGGCCGCCGGAAGTATTCTCCTTGGTGAAGGACCGCCAATTCCCGTTGGCGTACCAGCTGACGCCGCCCTCGGTGGTCACCCACAACTCGCGGTTCTCCCCGATTTGTAACGCGGTGATTACGTTGGAGACCAGCCCCTTCCCCGTGTTCTCGACCGTGAAGGTCTGCCAATTCCCCAATTGATCCAGGCGGACGATCCCTTTCTTTGTCCCGAACCATTTGAGCCCCTGATCATCCGTGGCCACGGCCACCACTTCGGGATCGGGGAACTTGGTAAGGTCCTGGATCTGCCAATGGTAATCGGGTTCATCCGCGTAAGCGGCGATAGGGAGGATGAAGGCGAGCGCGCGCAGTAGGGTTTTCATGCAAGGAATTTAATAAGCCTCGGGTCCCAAAACCCGGCGCTTATTCCTTCCGCGCCTCCTTCACCACCCTGCGCGGGTTCCACCATTCCCGGAAATCGGCCAGGCAATAGCCTCCGGTGCCCGGATGGTAGAGCCACATCCCCCCTTCCCCGTCCGCGAGCGCGACTTTCCCGCGCCAGGGGCGGAAGAGTTCCACCTGGAAGAGGGGATTGGAGGGATGGCGGAACAGGAACCCCGCGGCCGCCGTGTTGTTTTCGACCGAAGGCTGCACCGGAAAGGGCAGGACCACGGCGGGAATCGCTTGGTCGGCCGAATCCTCCGGGGCCTCTTGTACGCGCGAAATCCCGTCCCGGGTCCCATCGTAACGGGCGTTCAGCCCCAGCTTCGCCCCGGCGAAATCGACATAGGTAAAGCGATGCGCGCCCAAGGGCCAATGCGAGGCCGGGGAATTGCGGGCCAAGGTGGAGTCGCGCAAGGCATCCAAGGAACGCGCCTTGGAAGCCTCCACCACTTCGATCCCGCCGCGCAGGTATTTCTGATATCCCCAGTTAAGCCAGGTAGGCAACGGGCGCAGGCGGCTGAGGATTACGTAGACCCCGAGATCGGAGCGATCGTAGAAGCGGAAATCGAAATCGCGCGTCGTATAGGTGGCCCCGTCCCATTTCCATTCCGCGGGTACGTGCTGCGGCCAAGCCTCGGAATTGTACTGGTCCGATGGCGCATAGCCGTAAAGGAAATTCCGGTGGATGGCCATGTTGTTGGCCCGCCATTGCATGCCGCGGAAATGCAGGATGTCCTTTACCTCGCGCGGGCGTTCCCGCGCCGGATCGAGCAACAAGGATCCCGGCCGCGTGATGACATCGTAGACCCAGGGGGCGTCGCTCAAGCCGAAGCGAAGGGTGGGGAAATTCGGCCCGGTGTAGGATTCGTAGCGGCCGCCCGCGGTCAGCAGCCAATCGGCCCCTCCCGAATAGGACTCGGTGGGCCGGCTGCGCAGGCCTCCGCCCGCATAGGCCGAACGCATCTCCGCGCGGTATTCCCCGGGGCGCTCTTGCATATAGGCGAGGATGGGCGCGGGCACGCGGTATTTCAATACGGCCGAGAACAGGGCCATATGCGCATGGGGCGTGCGCGTGCGCCATAGACCGGGGGCGTAGGCGCCGAAGGACCCGGATTGCAAACCGAAGAAACTGCATACGGCATCGTTCCCGATCAGGCTGCTATCGTCGTAAACCTCGGAGGATCGGCGGTAGGGGCCGTAACGCAGGGCGTCATAGCTTTGGAAGGCGAACTCGGACGCCAGGAAATCGAGCAGGCAGGCCGCGCCTTCGGAAACGGCCGCGTCCCGGGAAAAGCTGTAGAGGTTGTCCAAGGCGTGCAGGGTGAAGCGTTGGTAGATCTGGGCGTTGAATTCGAAGAAGCCTTTGCGGATGGCTTGCTGCATGGCCTTCAGCAGCAACCGCTGCAACGGCCCTTGGGAGTTGTCCAGCTCGATGCCTTCGTGCTGCAAGGAATCCCGCAAGGCGGTCAATTCCGCCAGGCCCCGCAGGTTCCGGGTGATGATCTGGTTGATCAGGAAGCGCGTGGATTCGGCCATGAACAAATGGTTCTCGGTCTCGGGCAGGCTAACGAAGCCGACTTCGAAATGGGACTTGGAGGTTTGGCCCCAGACGCGCGCCACCCGCTTGATGAGATGCACCATGGTCTTGTCCGTCAGCAAGTCGCGGTCGCCTTCGAAGAGGCAAAGCAGGGAAGCGCAATTGAGAAGCGCCATGTCGAAATCGCCTTGATCGTACCCGGGCACCGGAAAGCTGGTGCCGATGGATCCGAGCGGGCCGATATTCCCGCCCACCACGTAGCGCTGCAGGGCCTGGCCCACACGCTGCCTGTCTCCCGCGGGGCCGTGTTGGGCCAAGGTCATCAAAGCGATCCATTCCTGGAAAACGCTCATGCCGTCGTTATGGCGGTTCCAGGCATGCACGCCCCCGTTCCGATCGACCCGCTCCTTCCAGGCTTGCAGGACGATGGGCCGGAATTCATCGGCGTGGTTGACGGCGATGGCGCGGGCACGCGCCGCCACGCATAGGCAGAGGATGGGGATCAGGATATGGTTCAAGCGCATGCTGTTCAGGAGGCTCCGGCCCGGGGCCGGCCTCGTTCCATTATATCCGTTGCCATGGAAAGGCGGCCAGCGGACAGCTGGCGATTACGGGGAGTAAAACACAAATTTTTGCTACAATAAGCTGCCTTCGAGCCATCCGGAGGCGTCTTGATTCCCCATCATTTCCATCTCATCTGGATCGGGCGCCATTTCCCGTTCGTGAACCGCTTGGCGGTGGAGTCCATCCTCCAGACCAATCCCGGGGCCCGGATTACCTTGCATTTCGAAGATCCGCCGGATAACGACGATTGGCGGGCCTTGCAGTCCAAGGTGGAGTTCCGGCCCCTATCCCTGGAAAACCTGCTCGAAGGACTCCCTGCTTCCATGAGTTCCGTCATCCCCGTCCTGTCGGGTATCTCGACGGGTTATCTCGCCGGCCGCGCCAATATCCTCCGCTACCTCATATTGTATCGTGAGGGAGGCATCTACATCGATTTCGACACGGTAACCACGCGGGACTACCGGCCCTTGCTTTCCCATCCCGCCTTCATCGGGGAAGAAACCGTTTTCAAGTACGACGATGATCGGGTGGAGGGCCGCTTCCCGCCCGCGCTCATCCCCACCGGCATCGCCTTCGGCGCCAGCTATTACCTCTCCCAGGCCAACTGCCGATGGTTGGGCGATTCCGCGGCGGGCAATGCGCTCAATCGCTCCCTGATGCGCTATTGGTCGGTTCGCAAGTTGAATAACGCCGTGCTGGGCTCCGCGCCCGGCAACGCCTTCTTCGGCAAAGCCATCGCCCTGGTTCCGGAAACCGATCCGAAAATCCGTTACGCGCTCGGGCCCATCCTCATGAACCGCACCTGGGCCACCGAGGCCGCCGCGCACATGCGCCGGCTCTCCGCCGATCATTTCTACTTCATCACCCCCAGCCAGACTTTCCGTTTCTTCTACGGGCCCGCCCGTCCCCTCCCCCCCGATGCCTATTCGCTGCATTGGTGTTCCAGCAATCACAAGCAGCTGGCCGCGGGCCTGACGCGCGAGAACCTCGCGAAGCACTCCGCCCATCCCACCCTGTTCCATAAGCTGGCCCACGAGGTGTTGGGAAGGGGGATCTAGCCCGATGCCAAAAAACGGCATGCCGCCCGCCCCTTTCGGGGCGCCCGACCCTCTTGGGACGCCCCATCCTCCCGGTTCCGGCGGATTGAGGGTTTGGATCCTCGCCCCCTTGCTGGCATGGCTGGCGGTCGCGGTGATCCTGTTCGTTTATTTCGATCAGCGCGGCCGCTGGACCACCCTCTCCGGCATGAACGGATACCGCGATTGCTTCGGCTCTCCCCCGCCGGCGAACTTCCGCCTCATCCATTGCGAGGCGCTCCGGCATTACCGCCTCACCGGGGAACTTTTGGCCATGGAATGCTATGTGCAAGCCAAAGGCGAGTTCGATACTTCGGGAAGCGATTGGAAGGTAGCGCCCTCCCTGGGGGAAACGGGCGGGTTACCCAAGCTCCTGCGCGATGAGGGATTGATCCGGATTCCCGCTTGGTTCGGCCTCCCTGGCAATGCCCTCGGCGATACGAGCCATGCCAAGGTCTTGCATTCGGGCGGCGGCCGGCTGCTTTCGATCTACCCTGCCGGCAAGGAAGGGATCCTGATCGCCGGAGGTTGGCTTACGAAAAGCCCCTAAGCCGCAATCGCCTCCGCGGCGGATGCGGAAACGGGTCTTACGCGGCGCCTGCCGAAGCGAAATCCAAGTCCTCGGCGAAGGCCTGTTCCCGATCCCGCATGGCCGCGGCCAATACCGAACGAATGTTGCCGACGGTGGCGGGATGATCGAAATCGAAGGGATGCATGGCCACGCGCAGGACGGGGGCCTGGGACCAAAGCCGCAACAACAGCGGGCAGACGACCAAGGAACCGTACTTGCGCAGCCAGGTACGCGTGGCCCAGGTGATGACGGGGCTTTTCAGGCTCGCTCCCGTATCGACGCGATACATGCGGCGCTGATCCTCCGTGAACCGGAACCCCTGGTCCTTGAGGGCCCCGGGCAGGTGGGCGTTGAAGAGCCAGGCCGGAGCCACGAATCCGACGGGATCCTTTCCCAGGCAGGTCCGGAAGGCCTCGCGGCCCGCTTCCAGCTTCCGCCGTTGCGCCTCCGCGTCCAGGGCCAGGAATTCCCCCTCCCCCGCAGTCAAAAGTTTCCGCTTCAGGAAATCTCCCGCTCCCCAGGAGCCCGGTTGCGGGGGCGGTTCCAGATGGCAATACCCATGGAGATGCCAATCAATCCGGAAGGGCCGCTCTTCCCGGCACCAGGCCCGGAAAGCCATGTCCTGGGCCGCCGGGTAACCGCCATGGTACTCCGGCACGAACAGGTAGGTGAGCTTGGACAGGCCCAACTCGCGGTATACGGCTTCCGCGCGACCTATGCGTTCCCGGTGGAACGGCGTGATGTCATGCAGGGAAACCACCAATTTCCGTTGTCCGGAAATCATGGGCCGGCCTCGCCGGGCGGGCGGGTCCCCAAGCGGGCCGAATACCTCTTGATCATCCGTCCGATGGCATCGTCCCATCCCCCATAGCGCAAAGCCAAGGAGCGGGAGCGGGCGAACTCGGCGGGCCAATCGCATTTGATCGCCTTCGCCACGGCCTGCCGGAATCCCTCCGCATCGCCTGCGGGGAAGAGGAAGCGGGATCCCGCCTCCCGCAACAGTTCCCCGGTTCCTCCGGCATCGGGCCCGACCACCACCAGCCCGCGCGCCATGCCTTCCAACACCCCCAGGCCGAAAGTCTCATGGGGCCCTGGCGCCAGCAGCACGTGATGGGCGTCGTAGATGGCGCGCACCTCGCCGGGATCGGCCACGAAACCGAGGTAGCGGTAGCGCGCGTGCCGGAAGGAAGCGAACCCGCCCGCCATCGCCCCGCGCCCCATCACGGTAACTCTTACGTTACCCCGGAGCAGATCGGGAAGGGACTCCAGGAGCAAATCCACGCCCTTATCGCGATCCAATCGCCCCGCGTAGAGAAGGCTTACCGGGCCTTCCCCGGGGACCGACTTGGCGTCCGGGGAGATGTCGTCCGGCGCCGATATGCCTTCCAGGAAATGGGCCGGCACGCCGAAGGGCAAATGGGCCACCGCCCGCACGCCTTTGGACCGCAGGCGCTCCTCCATGGTCCGCGAAGCCACCGCCGTTAGATCGTATCCGCGTTGCAGGCGGTAGAGGAGGAAGGCCGCCGCCTTGGCCAGGGGCGCGCGCAGGCCTTGCAAAGCTCCCCGTTGCGACCAGGGTTCGATGTAGGTGGGCACCGGGTCGCTGTGGTAGAAGGAAACCAGCAATCCGCGGAACAGGCCGAGCTTGCGCAGGGCGAGGCAGAACAGGCCCGTCAGCCAAGGGTCGCCGGCCTCGAGCACGTCGGGCCGCTGCGCGCGGATGAGCTTGAAAACGTGGAAGAAGTCGATCAGCAAGCGATAGCCCGCGGGATCCTTGGTCAGGGCCGGGCCGTAAGCCTCGATCAAGGTGACGTTCGGCGCCTCCTTGAGTTTCTGGCGGGCGGGCCCAGGGTAGACCAGGAAATAACCGATCCCGGGCCGTTTCCGGAACCATTCGATCTTCGCCCGATGGTAGGTGCGGATGCCGCCGGCCTTGGGCGAAAAGAAGGTATTGATATCGAGGAAGACCACTTCGCGCCTATGTAGCAATATTTTACTTTTACCCTTCCGATGGAAACCGAAGCCGCGGCATTGGTGGGGGAAGAAATGCCAGCTGCGACGGAGCCTAGCATGGGCCGATACCGTCCCCACGACCTAATCTACCTTCCCAGCATCATCCGCTTCGTTTTCCTCTATGTTTTCGAATTCCTGGCCTGCCTGCCCGCCCTTTTCCGGTTACGCGCCCGTTACCGCCAGATCAAAGCCCGGCCTCCGGCCGAACCCATGGTCGCCTGCGTCGGCGACAACCTGGACGAGGTGAACGGCATCGCCCTTTCGCTGAGGATCATGGTGCGGGAACTGCGCTTGAAAGGCCATCAGGCCTTCGTCTTCGGCGCGGCCTTCCATACCCGGCCGCCCCGCCGCGATGGGCCGGACGGGTGCGTGGTGATGGCCTCCGGGCGGTTCTCCGTGGATCAAGCGGGTTACCCGGCCAGCGAAGTCGCCATGCTGAAGCTCGACCGCTTCATCGAGTTCCTGTATAACCATCCCGTGGATGTCATCGAGTTCCAGACCCCGGGCACGGTCGCGGTGCAATGCCTGATCGTCGCCAAGGCGGCGGGCATCAAGACCCTCAGCCATTACCGCACCGACATCCCGACCTATTCGCGCCTATTGGTGAAGAACCGGTTGGGCGTGTGGTGCATCAACACCTGGACGATGTGGATGACGCGGTTAATGGGCCCCGTCATCGTTCCCTCGGAAGCCTACCGCGCCAAGGTGGCCGCGCTGGGTGTCCCGCTGGAGCGGATCTATAAGCTGCCCCGGGGGGTGGACTTTTCGAATTTCCATCCCGACAAGGCCCGCAACGGGGCGTGGCGCCGTTTCGGCCTGCCCGAATCCGGCCTACGGCTGATCTACGTGGGCCGCGTTTCCAAAGAGAAGAACCTGGACGCCCTGGCGGACGTCTTCCCCTCCTTGGCCGGACGTATCCCGGGCGTTACCCTCGCCATCGTGGGCGAAGGGCCTTATCGCGTCGGCCTGGCCGCCCGCTTCGCCGGCCGGAATGACGTGCATTTCACCGGGGTGGTGCAGGGCGAGGATCTCGCCGGCATATTCGCCTCCGCCGATCTGCTGGTCTTCCCCAGCCTGACCGATACCTTCGGCAATAGCGTGGTGGAAGCCCTGGCTTCGGGCGTGCCTTGCATAACCTCCAATGAAGGCGGACCGCAGGAAATCATCATCGCGGGCGAGTGCGGCCTCGTATTCGATCCGAAACTCCCGGGCGATTTGGAAGAGAAGATATTCACCCTGGCCTCCGATCCCGAACGCCTCCAAGCCTTCAAAGCCAAAGCCCGGGTGCGGGCCCTGGAATTCACCTACGACCGATCCGCCGACGCCTTCTGGGATTTCTACCGGAAGTACCATCGCAATCAAATCCCCTAAAGGAGCAGCATGTTCGTCCACGCCGTTTATTTTTGGCTTAAGCCCGATCTCTCTCCCGCCCAGGTCCGTCAATTCGAAGAACTGGCCACGGCCATGTCCAAGGCGCCTACAGTGCGGAATCTATGGCTGGGCAAGCCGGCGGCCACGAATCGGCCGGTCATCGAACGCAGCTATTCCTACGCCTTGACGGTCGTGTTCGACGATGCCGCGGGCGAGGCGGCGTATCAGACGCATGCCACCCACGATACCTTCCGGGAAAAGTGCGGTTCCTTCTGGAGCCGGGTTCAGATCTTCGATTCGATCTAAGGCCGGAGGCCCGTCACGATAAGGCCGAACAAGTGGCGATGAAAGACGCTTCCGCGATTTCGGCGACCGTACCCAGGGTCTGCACGGTCAGGCCTTCCATGCGGCGGTTGAGGAAGCGATAGGTCGCGATCATCAGCGCGAAATAGGTCGCGGTCAGGATGGCCGCCGCCTGCCAGGGAAACAAGGCCATACAGCAAATGAGCGCGCCGGTGAACAGCAAGGCCCTGATCTGCCGCCGCCGCACGTCCGGGTCCTTGCGGCCATGCCTGGTTTCCAGCCGATGCCGGCTGAAGATGATGCCCATGGCCTGAGAGCTGCGGCCCAGGATGGGCGCTAGCAAGACCGCGAAGGGCTGCCAGTCGGGGCGCATGTGGGCCAACCCGTTCGCCTTCACGAATATCAGCAGGACCACGGCGGCGATGCCGCGCCAATGGTATTCGGGCTTGGGGGCGAATCCCGATCCCGGGAAGGTGCGCCGGCCGTCGACCAGCTCGGCCACGGCGCGCAAGTGGATGCCGCCGGTCATGGATTCCAGCACCGCGATGGTGGCCAGGCAGGCCAGGTAGATGGGCATCAGGGCCTTGAAGGCCAGGAAAACCAGGACCAGCACGCTGCCCATTCCCGCGCCCACCAGCGGGAAGAAATGCACCGACCGGTTCAAGGGGATATGCTTCTTGAACGGGATCGGCAGAACCGTCAGGTAACTCAGGGCGTTGCTGAGGCTCATGGGCGCATGTCGTTCGAGGTCATGCGCGGCCGAGGAAATCGAAATCGACCTGGCCGCTGAAGGGATCGGAGCGATCCAATCTTACTCGCACCTTGTCGCCCAGTTCGAAGCGCTGCCGAGTGCGCCGGCCCACCAAGTGGCCCGTCTCTTCGTCCTTCTGGTAGAAGTCGTCCCGCAGGGCGCGGACGGGGATCAACCCTTCGCCCATGGGGTCCTTCAGGGAGACGAAGATGCCGAAGTTCTCCAGGCCGCTCACCTCGCCCGTGAATTCATGCCCCACGAATCCGCGCAGCACCCATGCGGTCGCCGTCTTGAGGGAGCGGCGCTCGACTTTCATGACCGCGATTTCCCGCTCGGAGATCTTCTCGGCCACGTCCCGCGCCAGGGTTTTCAGATGCTTGTGGACGCGTTGCCCGCGCACGTGGGCCTTGATGACGCGATGGGTCCAAAGGTCGGCGTAGCGGCGGATGGGCGAAGTGAAATGCGCGTAATGCAACCAGCCGAGCGCGAAATGGCCGAGCGGATCGGCGCTGTACTGCGCCTTTTTCATGCTCTGCAGGATCTTGCGCTGCACCGCCGGCGGCAGGGCGCCGCCTTCCCGGCCCAGCATGCGGATGAAGAATTTCTGGATGGCGGGATTGAGGTTGCCGCGCGTGGCCGCCATCTTGTCGAATACCTCGGCCATGCCCTTGTCCTTATGGGCTTGGCCCTGGCTGGCCCACAGCTCGGCCACCACGTCCAGATCGGGCTGTTCATGCACGCGGAACAGGCCCGGCAACTTGTGCTTGGTCAGGAACATGGCCGTGGCCTGGTTGGCCAATAGCATGCATTCCTCGATCCAGGAATGGGAGGCATGGCGCACGGCGGGATAGATGCGGAACGGCGCCCCGTCCTTCATCTCCACCTTGGGCTCGGGGAACTGGAAATCGATGAAGCCGTCCTGGCGGCGCCGGGCGAGGAGCACGGCGGTGAACTCGTCCAATTCCTTGAGGAACGGGTCGCCGGCTTCGCGGGCGGCCTGCGCCTCCTCGTAGCTATAGAAATGCTCCACGCGGATGAAGGACTCGACGAAGTCGAATTTCTTGAGCGACCCGTCGTGGGCGACTTCCATCATGCAGCTGAACGCCAGGCGTTCACGGCCTTCCAGGAGGCTGCACAAATCGGAAGACAGGCGTTGCGGCAGCATGGGCGCGGCGGTCCACGGTAGGTACTGGGTGAAGGCGCGCTCCAGGGCTTCGTGGTCGAGGGCCGTATCAGGCCCCACGTATTCGGCCACGTCGGCGATATGCACGCCCAGCAGCCAGGTCCCGTCCTTGCGGCGTTGCAGCGAGATGGCGTCGTCGTGATCCTTCGCCGTGGAAGGATCGATGGTGATGATGTGCAGATCCCGGTAGTCCGTCCGGTTCTCCAGCATTTCCCAAACGGGTTCGGGGAAAGAACCCGCGTCTTGCAACGCCTTCTTGGGATAGCCGTGGGGAAGATGGTTTTCATGGAAGAATTGCTTGGATACTTCGGCGAAGGAGATCTCTTCCTCGAGGGTGGCGACCACGCGCCCGATACGCTCGCTGCCGTCTTCCTCAAGGATGCGCGCGCTGACGATGTCCCCGGCCTTGGCGCCGCCCAGGTTCTTGCGCGGAATGAGGATCAGATCCTCGTCGGAGCCGGGACGGCCGCCTTGCGAAGGTTTTACGAAATGGAAGCCGCCTTGGCGGATGAGTTTGCCTTTGACGAGGCCGGCATCGCCCTCCTCGCGCCCGCCTTTGCCGAATGCCCCGCGGGCCCCCGCGCCCGTACGGCGCTTGGACTTATCGAAATCCCCGTCGCGGTTTTCCCGGAACCCACCCTTGGGGCCGCCCCTGGGCAGGAAACGGCTGGCCGCGCCCTTGGGGCCGCCGGTCTTGGAGCCGCCGAACTTGGGCCGCCCACGCGAGTCCAGGCCGGGGGCCCGCCGTGCGCCGGGTTCCGCATTTGCCGCGTTCCCTCCGCGCCCCGCGTCTGCGGCGCCCGCCTCTTCGTCGGTAGCGCCGCGCACTTCGCTATCCGAATCGTACACGATCTTGCCGTCCCCATCCGTCAAGGATTCCGGGAGGACCTGCGCGGTATCCCGGGCCTTGCGCGCGCGCCGCGACACCCCCGTCGCTTCGTTTTCCTCGGCCACGAACTTGCGGCCCTTCACGCGGCGCACCATGCCGGAGTCTACCAGGATTTTTAGTTGGACTTGGAACTCCCGGGAACGATCCCGCGGGACCTCGAAGAATTCCTCCAGGGCCGGCAGGCTTTGGGGCCGGCGGCCTTGGGAACGCAGTCGCTCGAGGATGGAGTTCCCCTCGGGGATGCCGCGGACGGGACGGGACTTTTCCTTGGGCATGCTTCAGCGGCCTCCGGTGCGGGTGCGCGCCCCGGGGCGCGAGGTCATTTGACTCCGGCCTTGCTGCGCTCGTACTTGAGGATAGGATCGCATTTGCCGGGGAATTTTACCGTGATCTTATCGGCGCAACCCGTGGCGGTAAGGTTGGGGCAGGTGAGGCAGACGTTTTCGAACCATTCCTGGGAAATCCCCGGGGGCGGATCGTTCGACTTGCGCTTCCCGCCGGAGCCGCCCATCTCCAAGTGGTCGAGCTTGGTGATGATCCCCTTGCAGACGGTGACCAATTGGTTCACGGATTGCGGCGGTAATTGCATGCTGGCTTGCTGCAGGTACATCTGCAAGGCCTGCGCCACGAGGTCCTTCTCTTCTTCCGATAATCCCATTTTCCCGCCTTGATCGCGCTCCGGCGATCGGATCAATGTAAAAATTTACCCGGCGAGTCGGACCGGGGCAGGAGGCATCCTGGAGACCATGGCGCGCCAATGTAGCGCCCGGCGGAGCGCCAATGGAGCGCCACGGAATGCCAACTAAGTACTGACAGAAGGCCAATGAAGCGGACCAGCGGCGCGCCAATGGAGCGCCCGGCGGAGCGCCATTGGCGCGCCAAGACTTTCGGAGGTCCCCCAGAAGCCCTGAACCCGTCGCCTCGCATAAGCCTAGGCCGTGCACGTTGCCCGTGGGCAGATCGAATTTCTGCCCCGGACCGTATTGGAAAACGTGGGAAGGGACGTCAGGCGGCCTTGCCGAGGGGCCCGCGATCGGGGTCCGGCGCGATGGGGGCGGCCTTCGCGCCCTTGCCGGCCAAGGCTTCGCGCACCTTGTCCGCCATGGCGGCCATGTCGAAGGGTTTTACGAGCACGCCCGCCTCGCCTTTCGCGAGAACCGGCGCCATATCGTATTGATGCTGCCTGCCGGTGCAAAAGAGGATTTTCAAATCGGGCCGCAGGCGCCAAAGCACGTTGGCGGTATCCAGGCCGTTCATCACGGGCATATCCACGTCGAGCACCACGAGATCGAAATGCAACCCGCTTTCCACTATGCGGATGGCCGACGCCCCGTCGGCGGCGGTGGCCGCGGTATAGCCGAGCTCGCCCATGATGCGGGCGGCCATGCGACGGATGACTTCGTCGTCGTCCACGAACAGGATTTCGCCTTGGCGGGGTTCCCCCTTGCCGCCGGGCGCCGGGGCCGGGGCCGCCGGCTCGCGGCCTTCCGCTTTGACGGCGGGCTGGAAATAGAGCTGGAAGCGCGTGCCGATCTTGCGATCGCTATCCACCTCCACGAACCCCTTATGCTGCTTCATGATCGAATCGACGATGGTGAGGCCCAGCCCCGATCCGTTTTCCCGCTTGGTGGTATAGAAGGGTTCGAAGATTTGATCGAGCTGATCGAGGGGGATTCCCTCGCCGGTGTCCTGGAGGGTTAGCCGCACCAGTTCGGGAGCCGTGCAGCCGGCATGCTTTTGGCGGAAAGCCTCGTCCACCGCGAAGCGCTCCACGACCAGGCTCAAGGTGCCGCCGGCTTTCATGGCGTCCCGGGCGTTCACGCAGATGTTGAGGATTGCCTGTTCCAGTTGGGATCGGTCGGCGGAAATCCAGGTTTCCGCCGGGGGCAACTTCGCCTTCACCTGGATGCGGCTTTCGAAGGAATGCCCGCACAGGGACACCAGGCTACGGACGATGGCATTCAGATCCAGCGGTTCCATCACGATTTCCGCCCGGCGGGACAAGGCCAATAGGCGTTTGACCATGGCCGAGGCCCGATCCGCGCAGCCTTCGATGACTTGCAAATCGTCCAGCAATTCCTGGGGCGTAGAATGGCCCTTCTGAAGGCGTTGGCGCATGAGGGACGATGTGCCGACCATGCCGCCCAAGACGTTATTGAACTCGTGGGCCAGGCCTCCAGCCAAGGTGCCCACGGTTTCCATGCGCTGGGAGTGGAAGAGTTGATGGTTCAATTCCACGGTACGGGTCACGTCATCGATGCGCAGCGCCACTTCGCCCCGGTTGCGGCGGAACATGGTGAACAGGTTGGCGCGGTAGTACACCACGTTCCCGTCCTTGCGCTTATAGGGCATGGGCTCGAAGTCCATGCCCGTGGAGGCTTCCACCTGCAGCACGTTCTTGAGGGCGTTGGCCATGAAATGGTATTCGGGCACGAGTTCCCAGAACACGTTCCCCAGGGCTTCCTCTTCCGCGATCCCGAAGAACTCCTGGGACTTGCCGTTCCAGGTCGTCACCGTGCCCAACAAATCCATCCCGATGATGGCCGAAGGCATGGATTCGATGAGGGAGCCGAGCTGGTCCTTCAATTCCCGGATATGTTCAGAAAGCTGGGTCTGATCGAGCAAGGAGCTGGCGTATCGGCACATGTTCTGGAACAGGTCCCGCTGCTGGCGCGTCCAGCCTTGATCGCTATTGATGCGCTGCACGCAGAAAAGGGATTTCCCCTGCAAGGTCGTCTCGATGGGGAAAGCCATCGCGGCGCGGCACTCGACCTTGCTCGCCAAATCGAACTCGTCCTCGAGGGCCGCGCGGAACTCCTCTTCCAGGGAGCTGTACTGGGCATCGGGCACGATGGAAATGGGTTCGGGCCATTCGCAAGTGGTCGGCCCGCCGGGGTGCTTCACCGCCTTCTGCAGGAACTTGACGAAGGTGCCGGGCGGCGAATTGTCCACGAAGTACGGCAGCGGCAGCCGCTTGATACCCTTATCCACGGCCTCCTGGGAGACGGCCCAGGTGGGTTTGGGCCCATCGCCGACCAGGATGTAGGAAACCCGATCGGCCTTGAGCTCGATCAGCAATTCCTCCACGATGACGTCCATCAGATCATCGTCGTCCAGGCGCATGGTGATGCGCTGGACGAAATCCATCAGGCGCTTCTGGTTGCTGAAGTAGAGGGAGTGCTCCAGATCGGTGATCTCGAGCTTGGCGAATACGTCCATGAGGGTGGACAATTGCTTGGTCAGGCGCTGGTTCTGCGCTTCCAGCCCGCGCACCCGCGCGTCGACGTCTTCGTCCCAAGGCTTCGGCATTGCTGATCCTCGGCGCGGCGGACCGGACTCATGAGCCGGCCCATCCTCGCCCCCGGTTAAACTTATAAAAGCGCGCGCGAGGGTTAAATCCGTCCCCGGATCGGCCCGCCGATTTCCCAAGCGCCGCAAACATCCGGGCTTGCGCGCTCCGCTTCGCGCGAAATCTCTATTCCCGCGCCGCCGAAATTCTTAATTTTCCTCGTTCCGATGAAGATTACCCTCCTCAGCAACGAGTATCCTCCCTACGTTTACGGGGGCGCCGGCGTCCACGTCGAATACCTTTCCCAGGCGCTCTCCGCCTTGCCGGGGAATGCCGTCGAAATCCTTTGCTTCGGCGATCAGAAAACGGTGACGGGCCCGGCCTATGGCGGAACCCAGCATGGGGGCACGCTTTCGGCGCGTGGGCTCAAACCCGATTTCGCCCTTCCCGCGCAAAATCCGCAATTCGCCAAGCTGATGGACACCTTGGCCCGCGACGTCATGATGGCGGGCGCGGCAGTTCCGAGCGAGATCGTGCATTGCCATACCTGGTACACGCATTTCGCCGGCTGCATCCTGAAGAACCTGTTCCGCATCCCCTTGGTCCTGACCACGCATAGCCTGGAACCCCATCGCCCTTGGAAAGTGGAGCAATTGGGTAACGCGTATCACGTGTCCACCTGGCTGGAGCGGACCGCCTACCAGAATGCCGACGGCGTGGTGGCGGTTTCGGAGTCCATGCGCCGGGACGTGCGCGAGCTTTACGGCGTGTCGGACGAACGCATCCGGGTGATCCCGAACGGGATCGATCCCGAGGAATACCATCCCAGCCCGGATCCGGTCCTGCTAGGCGCCTACGGAATCGATCCGGCCCTGCCCTACGTCCTCTTCGTCGGGCGCATCACGCGGCAAAAAGGCGTGCTCCACCTCATCAACGCCATCAAGCATCTGCGCCCGGGCACCCAGGTGGTCCTCTGCGCCGGCGCGCCGGACACCCCCGAAATCGGCGAAGAGATGAAGAAGAAGGTGGAGGCGGCCCGCAAGGATTCCTCGCACTCCATCATCTGGATCCCCCAGATGCTTCCCAAGCGGGAAATCATCTCCATGTACACCCACGCCGCGGTGTTCATCTGCCCTTCGGTCTATGAGCCCTTCGGCATCATCAATCTCGAAGCCATGGCTTGCGAAACCCCGGTGGTGGCCTCCCAGGTGGGCGGGATTCCCGAAGTGGTGGTTCCCGGCGAGACCGGGCTACTGGTCCCTTTCAAGGCGCGCGGCAGCGAGGATTTCGAACCGGTCGATGCGGAGAAATTCTCCCGGGATCTGGCGGCCGCCGCCAATTCCCTTCTCGACGATTCCGGCCTGCGCCGGTCCATGGCCAAGAAAGCGCGCAGGCGCGTCGAGGATCATTTCGCCTGGACCCAGGTGGCCAGGCGCACGCAACAATTTTACGAGGAGCTGATTCGCACCCATGCCCGTTAAGCCCAAGAACGTAAAAGCGAAGAATGCCTCCCCCAAAGCCGCTGCGGTTCCCGCGGCGCCGGCTAAGGCCGCGGCCAAGTCCCCTGGGGTTCCGATCGTGGCCAAGCCGGCCGCGGTTCCGACCGCGGCCAAACCCGCCCCCGCGGCGGCAGCGATAGCCAAGCCCGTCGCCCCCGCGGCGCCCTCCGTACCGGCCCTCAAGAAGCCCGTCCCGCTTTCGGCCGCCGCCAAGGCAGCGCTCCGGGCGAAATCGCAAGTGCCCGATACCGAAGCCATCCACACCGTGATCGAGAACCTCCAGCCCTTGGTCGATGGCGGACGCGTCCCGGTCAAGGCCATCCCCGGGGAAATCATCGAAGTCACCGCGGATATCTTCCGCGACGGCCATGAGAAATGCGAAGCCTCTCTGCTTTTCCGCAAGCTCGGAGCGGAAAAGTGGATCCGCACGCCCATGGAATTCGTGGATAATGATCTCTGGCGCGGCCGCTTCGCCCCCAACGAAGCCGGCGAATGGGAATACCTCATCGAAGCCCGCACCCTCGGGCATTCGAGCTCCCGCGAGATCCCGTACGTGGATACGCCTATCCGATCCGAAAAGCCGGCGCGGCTTAGGGTGGATTCCCCCTTGGTGGAGTTCAGCGCCTGGTACGAAATGTGGGCCCGCTCCCAGGGCAAGGACGGGAACAAGAGCGCCACCTTCGCGGACATGACCGAAAGGCTCGCCGACATCAAGGACATGGGCTTCGACGTGCTTTACCTGCCGCCCATCCATCCCATCGGGGAGACCAAGCGCAAAGGCGCCGACAACGCCCTGGTGGCCCAACCCGGGGAACCCGGATGCCCCTATGCCATCGGCAACCGTCATGGCGGGCATAAGGCGGTGGATCCGGATTTGGGGACCCTCGCCCAATGCCGGGCCTTCTTCCAAACCGCCCAGGACATGGGATTCACCCTCGCCCTCGACTTCGCGCTCAATTGCTCGCCAGACCATCCTTACGTGAAGAACCATCCCGATTGGTTCTACCGCGAAAAGGACGGCACCATCAAATGCGCCGAGAATCCTCCCAAGAAATACGAGGACGTCTACCCGCTCAATTTCTTCTGCCCGGATCGCAAGAATCTGTGGAAGGAGATCAAGTCCATCGTGGAGTTTTGGATGGACATGGGCGTGACCATCTTCCGCGTGGATAATCCGCATACCAAGCCCTTCGTGTTCTGGGATTGGATGATCCGGGAGATCAAAGCCGAGAATCCGGAGATCATCTTCCTGGCCGAGGCCTTCACCCGCCCGAAGATCATGAAACATCTGGCCAAGATCGGCTTCGACCTGTCGTACACCTATTTCACCTGGCGGACCAACGCCCAGGAGCTTCGGGAATACCTGGAAGAGTTGACCCAGTCTTCCGCAAAGAATTTCATGAAGCCCATCTTCTTCCCCACCACCCCGGATATCCTGCCCTGGCATCTGCAGAACGCGACGCCGGCCATGTTCAAGATCCGTTTCGCCCTGGCTTGCACCCTGGTCGGGGCCTACGGCATGTACAACGGTTATGAGATATGCGAAAGCGCGCCCGTGCCTGGCAAGGAGGAGTTCCTCCATTCGGAGAAGTACCAGTACAAGGCCTGGGATTGGGATCGCCCGGGGAACATCAAGGGCTTCATCAAGCGCTTGAACGAGATCCGCCAGGACAACCGCGCCCTCCATCGCCTGAAGAACCTTCGCTTCCACGACTCCAACAATCCCAGCATCCTGGCCTACTCCAAGACCGAAGGGGAAAACATCATCCTTTGCGTGGTGAACCTGGATCCGCATAACCGCCAAGCGGCGACCCTGAACCTGGACCTGGGCAGCATGGGACTGGCCAACGAGAACATTTACGGCGTATACGATCTGCTCACCCATGAGAGCTACGTGTGGTCGGGGCGGTACAATTACGTCGAGCTCTCGCCGCAGAAGGAAGTCCTGCACCTTCTCAAGATTGAGAAATTTTGACGGACAGCGCCGCGAACGCCGGCCCGGTTACAGCGGACTGATCCGAAAAGTCCTATATTAAGGGCTGGCGCCCACGGCGGCGCCGCGGAGCGGACGGGACGAGATGGAAGCCAAGGAATTGAAGATCGCCTGCCCCTGCTGCAGGGCCCAGCTCATCATCGACGCCGCCACGGGCGGCATCATCAAATTCATCCCCCACAAGGACGAAGCTCCCAGCCTGGAGCAGTTCATGCAAGCGGACAAGACCCGCGCCGCCGATCTCGCGGCCAAGTTCGACGCCTCCAAGAAGGAAGAAGATCAGCGCCTGGACCTGCTGAAGAAGAAGTTCGAGTGGGCCAAGAAAAACAAGGACAAGCTCCCCGAGGCGCCGAAGCCGGGGATCATGTGGGATTGATCCGCCCGCAGCCGATACCTCA
This sequence comes from Fibrobacterota bacterium, assembly GCA_019509785.1. Classification (NCBI taxonomy): domain Bacteria; kingdom Pseudomonadati; phylum Fibrobacterota; species Fibrobacterota bacterium. Next base: position 65,161 of record JAEKLQ010000038.1, read on the forward strand.
ACTCTTTCGATTCGCCTTTTAACGCCTTAACCCGAAGAACGAAATGTCCGACGCTTCCACAGCCTTGGAAATCATCCGTTCCGTGGCGCAGACCATGCAGGAATCGACTTCGACTCGTCCTGCCTTGGATGCGGTCGTCAAGCTCATCTCCGAGAAGATGGGCGTGGACGTTTGTTCCATCTACCTGTACCAGGGCGCGGAAAACCGCCTGCACTTGGCCGCCAGCCAAGGCCTGAACAGGAAGCCCGGCGAGGATATCGCCATGTCCCCCGAGGAAGGCCTCACCGGGCACGTCTTCAGCCGGGGCGAGATCATCAACATCGCCAATCCCAAAGACGATAAGCGCAACAAGTATTTCCCCGCCCTCGGCGAAGATCGCCTGAAGAACTTCCTGGGCATCCCCATTCCGCCCGCCTCCAAATTCGGGGCCGGCGTCATGACCTTGCAGTCCACCGATCCGGAGCACTTCTCCCCCATGGTCGAGGACTTGGCGTATACCTTGGCGGCCCAGCTCGGCACCCTGCTCGAGAATCGCAGCCTCCGTTCGGCATCGCCGATACCCGGTAAGGGCGATCCGGAGACGCCCAAGGAGGCCCCGCCTTTCGTGCGCGCCCAAGTGGCCGTAGGCGGGATCGCCGATGGGCCCGTGGTGGTGCTGAAGACCCACCAGATCTGGGATACCATCCTCTTCGCCGAATGCCTGGATGCCAAGGCCGAATTGGAGATCATGCAGAAGGCCCTGGAGGTCGCCCGCGAAGAAAGCCTATGGCTGAAGAAACGCGCGGGAGAACTCTTCGCCGAGCTGGACGCGCGCATCTTCGAGGCGCATGAGCTTATGCTGCGCGACGAGCATTATATCGGCTTAATCGAAAGCCACATCCGCGAGAACCTGGCGGCGCCGTTCGCGGTAAAGCTGGCCACGCGCGAACTGGTCAAGTCCATGCTCGATTCGGGCATCCCCTTCGTCACCAGCCGCGCCGCCGATCTGAGGGACGTCGGATTGCGCATCCTGAACGCCCTGGGCGAGGTCTCGACCGAGAACCGCGATCCGGCGGCGGCGGCGCAGGACGGCAACATCGTGGCCGCTGTGGAACTGTTGCCCTCCGATCTCATCTACCTGTCCACCCGCCGCATCCTCGGCATCCTATGCGAAACCGGCGGCCTGACCTCGCATGCGGCCATCCTGGCCCGCTCCCTCGGCATTCCTTGCTTCATGGGCATCCCGGGCCTCACCGGATATATCCAGAACGATACGCGCGTGATCATGGACGGGAACTCGGGGATCCTGTATATCGACCCGGACGTGCACGTGCAGCGCGAATACGCCCGCTTGCTGGACGACTTGGGCACGCGCACCCTGGCGGTTCCCGACTTCGCCTCGGAAACGAAAGACGGCGTAGCCATCCATCTCTCCGGGAACCTTTCATTGATTTCGGACATGGAGTTGATGGAGCAGTACGGCATCGAAGGCGTGGGCCTCTACCGTTCGGAATTCTTCTTCATGATCCGCAGTTCCTTTCCGGACGAGGAAACCCAATTCGGGATCTACCAGCGCGTACTGGAACGCTGCGGCAAGCACGGCGCGACTTTCCGCCTGCTGGACGTGGGCGGGGACAAGCCCCTGAAGTATTTCGATTGGGGCAAGGAAGAGAACCCCAGCCTGGGCTGGCGCTCCATTCGCATGCTGTTGTCCCGGCCCGATATTCTGAAGCCGCACCTGCGCGCCTTGCTGCGCACGGCGCAGTTGGGCGAGTTCCGCCTGGTCATCCCCATGCTCTCCCTCATTACCGAGTTCCGCGCCCTGAAGGAGCAGATCGATCTGGTGTTGAAGGAACTGGAAGCCGAAGCCGGCCACCCCCTGAAGCGTCCGCCGGTGGGGGCGATGATCGAGATCCCCTCGGCCATGATGCAGATCCGCGATTTCGCGGAAGAGGCGGATTTCCTGAGCATCGGCACCAACGATCTCATCCAGTACCTGTTCGCCATCGATCGCGGGAACGAGCGGGTGGCTTCTTATTACCAGCCCTTCCATCCCGCCTTGATCCAGGCGCTGATGCGCATCTCGGCGGCGGCCCATGCCGCCGGCAAAACCGTGACGGTTTGCGGCGAAATGGCCTCGGACCCGCAAGCCCTGCCCATCTTCCTGGCCCTCGGAATCACGCGCCTCTCCATCGCCCCGGCCGCAGCCGATTCCTTGCGCACGGCCATCCGTAACCTGAACGTTAAGGATTGCAAACGGCTCTTGGGGAAAATCGCCAACCTGCATACGTCCGAGGACGTCAAGGCGGAGATCGAGGCATTCCTGGAATCGGTGGCGGCCGCCTAGGACCGCTTTAGGCGGTTTAGTGCCGCTTAAGACCGCGTCGTCGCCAGCTTGGACATGATGGCGTCCACGCTGCGTTTGAATTGATCGTCCTTTTCAATCGCCTTCTCGATGGTCTTGATGGCGTGGACCACGGTGCTATGATCCCGGCCCCCGAAGCGCTGGCCGATGGTTTTCAGGGAAGCGGAGGTCAATTCCTTCATCAGGAACATGGCCACTTGGCGGGCCTGGGCCACTTCCTTGGTGCCGCGGCCCTGCTCGATGATCTTGTCCACTTCCACCACGAAATAGTTTGCCACCACCGAGGTGATATCCTCCGGAGTGATCTTCTTGGTCGGGCGGTTCATGCCCGCGCGATTGACGATCTCCTTGGCCAACTCCATGGTGATGTCCGAATGCTTGATGGAGGCCTGCAGCAGGAGCTGGCGGATGGCGCCTTCCAGGATGCGGATGTTGGAGTCGATGGCTTCGGCCAGGAAGGCGATGATGTCGTCGGAGATGTCCAGGTTGAGGGCGATGGCCTTGCGCCGCAGGATGGCCTCGCGGGTCTCGCGATCGGGCTGCTGGATATCGACGAACAATCCCCATTGGAAGCGGCTCACCAGGCGATCCTCCAACCCTTTCAATTCCCCCGGAGGCGCATCGCTGGTCAGCACGATCTGCTTGCGGCTCTGGTGCAGGGAATTGAAGATGTGGAAGAACTCCTCCTGGGTGCGATCCTTTCCGCTCATGAATTGCACGTCGTCCATGAGGAGGACGTCCACTTCGTTCCGGTAGTAGGTGGAAAGCTCGTTGATGCGGTTGTGCTGGATGGACTCGACGAACTCCCGGTAGAACGCTTCCGAGGTCACGTACCGGACCTTCTTGCGGGGATTCTCGGCGATAACGTGATTGCCGATGGCCTGCAAGAGGTGGGTCTTCCCCAGCCCCACCCCGCCGTAGATAAGCAAGGGGTTGAACTTGGTTCCGCCCGGATCCTTGGCCACGGCCTGCGCGGCGGAATAGGCGAATTGGGAGTTGCTGCCGACCACGAATTCCTCGAAGGTGTAATTCGGATTCAGGTCGATGGCGGGCATGCCGGAGAATGAGCTCGAATAGCCGGGGGTCGGCGCCACGGCAGGCATGCGGCGCAGGCTCACGCGCACCTCGCGGCCGTTGGCTTCCACGAAGCAATGCTCGATCAAGCCCTGGTAAAGCTTGCCCAACTGATCCATGTCTATTTGGGATGGGACGGCCAGGCTCACCTGGAACTCGCTGAGGTCGAAAACCTTTAGCGGTAGGATCCACTGGTTGAAGGCGTCATCGGAAAGCTTTCCCTTCAGGGATGTCAGGCATGCGGACCAGGGATGAAGGGAGGTTGCCGAATTGATCATGCCGATGGGATTCTTCCAGGGGAAAGCGTCGGGGCCTGGGGGTCAAATATAATCAACAAGCTTCGGCCCTGAGCCACGATTGGCGGCCCGATTCCGGTCGAAAGAGCCGGGGTTTTCAACATAGTATCAACGGATTTTCCACCGACCCTCGAGGGCGCGCGAAAAACGAGTAGAGGAATTATTACCTTGTGGGCGCCGCTCGCCGTGCGCGGGCGACGCCCGCAACGGGCGGGCGGAGTTCTTGTGGTCTTCGGCTTGTTTCCGGTGTCGCGGTAAGCTACAATGAACCCTAGCGAAGCCACCATCCCGTGATCGTCCCCCGAGAACAAATCCCATACATCGGCCTCGGCCTGCTGGCACTATTGCTAGTGCTGCATTGGGCTTGGTGCTGGTACGTGGCTTACCCGATCTCCTTCGAACGGCAATTGAAAAAAGGCAAGCCGTGGGTATACATCCCCCTGCGGTGGCGGGGCGGACGCAAGTTGTGGATCATTTTCATTTCCCGCATCCTCATGCTGGCCGTCGTCGCTTTGGGAGTGGTCCTCTCCGGGCATTTCCTCCATAGGGACGAGGCCCCTTGGCTTTTCGCGTATTTCCTCATCCTCGGATTTCTGATGGTGCGCCTTAACGCCTTATGGCTGGCTCTGCGGTACCGGCAACAGGAGGACTCCTATTATTTCCTCCATGATGAACTGAGGCTCCGGCTCGAGAGCGAGGGCAAGGACATGCCCGAATCGGCCTTCAAGAACCTGGCGGCTTATCAGCACCAGAATCTGTTGCGGAAAGCCGATGAAAAGGGCGAACTGATCAAAACCCTCCGGAGCCAGGCTAAGGTCTCCCGGAAAAACCGCAAGCAAGCGCGCACTCCCGTCGAAGCTTAAGAAGCGTCTCATCGACAGGGTCCACCTAGGCCGGTCGAGACCTCCCCCCGCTTTTTTTTTATCATTTGCCGGTTCTAAGCGCCCAATCCGGCGCTGCGGGCCGAATCCATGTTCCTCATCCCCCCCAAAGCCGTCGACGATCCGGAAGCCAAATGGAAACGCTCCATGGCCTCCGGTCGGATTGATGATCCGCAAGCTTTCGCGGCCTTCCTCCTGGAAAAGACGTCGCGCACCTTCGCCCTCAACATCCAGGTGCTCCCCGCCGGATTGCGCCGCCAAGTACTGCTGGCCTACCTGTTCTGCCGCATGGCCGATACCCTGGAAGACGACGCGGACCTCACGGAAGGCGCGAAGGCGCGTTTGCTGGACTCCTTCCGGGGGCTTTTCCCCCCGGGCCCGACCTCCGAAGGCCGCATCGCCGCCTTCCGCTCGCTCCTGCCGGCGGAATGGAACGCGTCGGATCGTTGGGATCGGTTGCTGGTCTGGCACTGCCATTGGATCTTGCCGCAATTGCAAAGCTTTCCCGCCGGCGCGGTGGAGGCCATTTCCCGTTGCGTCGACGAAATGTGCGTGGGGATGATCGATTTCACCCGCCGCCAGGCGCGAGTCCGCGAAGCGCGAGGCCCGGAAGATCGAAGCCGGGAAGGCCAGGTTCTGATCGGAAGCATCGAGGAATTGGATCAGTACTGCTATTACGTTGCGGGAACGGTGGGCAACCTGCTTTGCGATCTTTTCACCTTGCATTCGCCGCTCATCGGCGCGAAGCGCTCTCGCGCCCTGCGCGCCCTTTCGGTCTCCTTCGGGTTGGGGCTGCAATTGACCAATATCCTGAAGGACGTCCAGGAAGATCGCGGCCGCAACGTTTCCTACATCCCTTCCGACTTGCTCGCGGAGGAAGGCCTGGATGCGGCCGCTTTCGGCGCAGGCGGCCCGGCCTCCGCGCGGGTCATGGCGCGGCTGTTGGCCAAAGCGCAAGGCCATCTGCGGGACGCGTTGGAATATACCTGCCTGCTCCCTCGGCTGGAGCCGCGCTTGCGGCTGTTTTGCCTGTGGCCCCTGTTCATGGCGGCCGAGAACCTGGTGGTGATGGCCGAGCATCCGGGTGGCGCGCCTACGGAAGGCAAGCTTAAGATCACGCGCGGGCAAGTGAAGGATATCGTCGGGCGCACCAGCCTGGCGTGCTGGTCCAACCTGTGGCTTCGCCGCATGTTCCGCGCGACCATGTCGCGCCTGGACGCTCGTTTAGCCCCCGCTCTTACCCCCGATCATAAGGAAGCCAAGTGAACGCATCCAATCGTTGGACCGCCCGCCTGGGTTTGGGCATTCTGCTTATCGCCACCCTGGCCCTGGATCAATGGACCAAGCTCCTGGCGCGCGTCCACTTCGGCCTCGCCGGCGGTGAGCCCGATTATTTCAAGATCAAGCATGTCCTGGGGGAATGGATCCAGTTCCGCCTCGTCTACAACGCCGGCGCAGCCTTCGGGATGCGGCCCCAGCAGCTGATCCCCGGGCTCAACCCCACCCTCTTCTACGCGCTGTTCTCGGCGGTGGCCATCGGCTTCCTGGTCTTCCTTTACCGGCGGGTCCCGCGCGGGGACAATTGGCAGAAAGCGGGAATCACCTTGATCCTCTCCGGCGCCTTCGGCAACCTGATCGATCGGATGCGCTTCGACAAGGTGACCGATTTCATCGATGTGGGGATTCCCGGCTATGCCTGGCGCTGGCCCACCTTCAACGTGGCCGACAGTTGCGTTTGCGTCGGCGTGGCCATGCTGGTCCTCGCCAGCCGCCTCCCCCAAGGCAAGCACGATGAGACGCCCGCCGATCCCGCCACCCTCCCCGACTCCCAACCGCAATCCTAAGGACTTTATGAACTTCATCGCCGGCACTGCCTGGACCTGCGGTTCCGACGAAGCGGGTTCGCGCTTGGACGCGTTCATAGCCGCCCGGGCGGAAGGCGTTTCCCGCAGCCGCGTGCAGAAATGGATCGTGCAGGGCTGCTTCCTGCGCAACGGCAAGCCCGCGCGCAAGAGCGACGTCTTGGACGTGGGCGATGCCATCGACGTGGTCCGCGCTCCCGAAGAAGATCTTTCTTCCACCCTCGTGCCCGAAGAAATCCCTTTCCCCATCGTCTATGAGGACGCCGATTTGCTGGTGGTGGATAAGCCCAAGGGGATGGTGACCCATCCGGGGCACGGCATCCATTCGGGAACGCTCGCTAACGCGTTGGCCCATCGCTACGCCAACCTTTCGGACGTGAACGGGCCCTTGCGGCCGGGCATCCTGCACCGACTGGACAAGGACACATCGGGCCTTTTGGTGGTGGCCAAGCATAACGCGGCCCATCTCGAATTGGCGCGGCAGTTGGAGGCGCGGACCATCAAGCGCATCTACCGGGCCATCGCCTGGCGGGAAATGGCGGAAGCCTCCGGCATCGTCGACCAGCCCATCGCCCGTAATCCGCGCGACCCGCTCAAGATGGGGATCCACCCGGAGGGCAAGCGAGCGGTGACGCATTGGCGCGCCTTGGGCTTCTACCAATTCGCGTCCCACCTGGAACTAGAACTGGAAACCGGCCGCACCCACCAGATCCGCGTGCATCTGGCGCATATCCAGCATCCCGTGGTGGGCGATCCGACCTATGGCGGCCGCACTTCATTCTTGGATCGAATCCAACCCATCCACCATCCTTTCGCCTCCAAGCTGCTTTCCTTCTTCGTCTCCCAGGCCTTGCATGCGCATCGGCTGTCTTTCATCCACCCTTCCAGCGGCCTGCCCATGGAATTCATCAGCCCCATCCCCGCCGAGATGTCCGAAGCCTTGGCGTTCCTGGAACGCTTCCGCCACGAACCCTAAAGGACGCATGCCCAAGAAAAAGCGCCTGCACGGCATCGACTTCGAGAAGCTTTTCCTGAAAGGACGCACCTCCTACGACACCGCCATCGGGGATTGGTGGGATCAGCAATCCTGCGACGGGCCGCACCGGAAAGCCTACGCCGACGTGGCCGACTACGGATTCGAGCGCATGCGGGCCGCCCGTATAAAACCAGATTTATTGGTCGATTACGCATGCGGCAGCGGCCATTTCCTGGCCGCCTTGGCGCGCCGGTTCCCCGAGTCGCGCATCGTAGCCCTCGACGGTTCCCCGAAGATGCTTTCGCTCGCAGGCGAGCGCCTGGCCCGGGCCGGCCAGGAAGCCGACCGGGTCGATAAGCGCCGCGCCTTCGAGGCCCGCGGCCCGCGCATCCGATTGGTGGAAACTTCGCTTCCCAACTTTTCGCTCCCCGCGGGCAAAGCCTCCGCCGTCTTCTTCGTCTTCCCCAACCTCACTCCCGCTCCCGACGATCAAGAATACTACGATCGGCATGGATACAAGAACCGCCCCGACGGCAAGGTCTGCACGGTGTTGGCCCGCTTGCGCGAAATGGATCCCGAGGACGAGGTGAACACCGTCAAGCCGAAGGAACTGTACGAAGGCCTGATGACCGATCGCGTGGTGAGCCGCAATCTGCGGGGCCTGCTGCGCAAGGGCGGGACCCTATTCAAAGTGGACTACGCCAACGCGCCCCGCGAGGAATTGAGCCCGCTCACCCACATGCGCTCGCTCTTCGTGGAAGGGGCCCTGGAAGAACCCGTGAAAGAAATGCGCAGCGAAGCCTTCTTCCGTTACGCCGGAAACCGCTTCCGCAGATCGCAGGTGATCCTGGACGTGTACCACCAGACCCAGGATCCGACGGACCGGACCGGGGGATATTTCATTTCGGATTTCAGGGCGATTTGAATCCGGCCCATGCCGGGAGCCAACGCTCGCGCGGCTGCGGTCGATTACGGCCAAGGCCCCGTCAGGGGCAAAGAAGTTAAGGCGCCGGGACCAGAGGTAAAGACGTTTTCTCCGCCGCCAGCGCGCTTCCCGGGCACCGCAGGGAATAGCCGGCCGCATGCGGCATGTCCACTTCCAGATCGTATACCGACGAGTCCGCCAGCACGCTAACCGGGACGTGGAAGAAGTTCTCCGCCTCGGTCGCCCACGCCAGATCGGTCCATGCGGTCGATCCCGAACGGCGGCATCGTATTCCCAGGATCCTCTGGGCGGGATTGCGGACCTGGATGAGGGACCAATAGGCATTGCTGCCTGCTTTGATGAAAAGGGACGGAGGGCCGTCGGACGCGTCGGGGTGCCCATCGCAGGAGACGAAGGTCCACTCCCCGGCATAACGTCCCGGCTTGTCCCCCATCAAGATGCCCGCCGGCGTGCCGCCCAGATCGATGCCGCAATTCGCGTCCGGGCATTTGTCCACGATGCGCACCACGGTGGACTTCCATCCGTCCGGCGTCCGCGCCCTGACTTCCACACATTGCCCGCATACGCGACCGCCGCGCCATTGCCCCTGCATGTCCCCGGGAAGGCGGTTCACTTGGATGGCGGCGAATGCGAGGATGCCGGTCGAATCGTAGTTGCAGGCGCCGCCCGCGCTTGGGTGGCCGCCCGCGGTACCGCCATAAGTGGTCACGTCCCCGTAGCCCGAGGTATCGCCGAGCACCGGATAACTCGGGGGCGAAGCGTCGCAGGAACCCGTGCATTGACCAGATGTATCCGTGCGGGGCGGGGAACCGGTCCCGTCATCGGGCGTTGCGGCGCCCCCGTTATGGCAGGCGAGGAGGCATGCCGCCAACGACCCCCCTAACCAGACGTACCGGACCCACCTGACGGAAAGGAGATTTCTCAACCCGCTTCGGCGGCCTCGGCCGGGGATTCCGCGCCGTCCCCTTGGGATTCGACGGCCTTTTTTTTGCCGCGGCCTTTGAATTCCCGGGGCGGGAACTCGAAGGAGATCTTCCCCTCTTTGGAAAGCTTCAAGTAGGCGTCGAAGAACCGCCTGGTCTTGGAGGATTGGAAGCCCTTGATCAGATCGGTCCGTTCCAACGACAGCAGGCGCTGGATGATCGCTCGGTCCAGGGTCTTGCCCAGGATCATCTTGTTGATCTTGAGGCCCGTCTTGTCCCCGTTGAGGGCGCTTTCCGAAACATAACCGGTCAAGGTCTCGTATACCTTGGTCCCGTCCACGGGGGAAATGCCGACGGGCTCTTCCTTGGAGATGTCCAGGGGCTGCCCGTCCGCGCCGGAAGCGGTGTCGTCGAAGACGAATTCGACCTTGTTCTTCTCGTTGAGCTTGAGCACGGCCGTGAAGGGTTTCCCCGCCTTGCTGCGAAAGCCTTGCAGCGGCCCAATCTGGCGCTTCTGCAACAGCTCGAACACCTCGGCCTCGCTCATCTGGCGCCCGCCCAAAACCTTGCGGATCATGATCTCGCCGTCGGCGGACTCGTAGCGGGTCAGGGTCTCGTACATCGGCTTTCCGTCGATGGGATTGCCGAAGGGCGCTTCCTTCTTGTCCTTGTCCTCGTCGTAGCCTTTGATCTTGGAAACGATGGACCTGGCCAGGTCCACGATCTCCTTCATGAATTCGGGACGCGTATACAGGCCGCGCTCGATCCGGTTGAGCTTGAACTCCCATCCGCCCGTCAATTCCGGCGAGACCAGTTCCTCGATGCCGATGGCGGAGAGCAGCCTCATGAGGTCGGCGCCCTTGGCGGTGGGCACCAATTCCTTGCCTTCCCGCACGATGTACTTATCGTACAAGAGTCCTTCGATGATGGCCGCGCGCGTAGCCGGCGTCCCCAGGCCGCGCTCCTTCATGGCGTCCGCCAGAGCCTCGTCTTCCACGTACTTGCCCGCGCTTTCCATGAAGGAAAGCAGGGTCGATTCGTTGAGCCGGGGCGGCGGCCGCGTGGCGTCCTGCTTGAGGGTGACGTCCTTCGCGACGTACTTGGCGCCTGCCTTCAGCGGAGTCAGGATGGCTTCTTCTTGCTTGTCGATGCCGTAGATGGCTTTCCAACCGGGCTCTTCCAAGACCTTGCCTTCGGTGCGGAAATGCTCGCCTTCCACGATGGAGATGCGGGTGGTATTGAGGAAGCGCGCCGGCGGGAAGAAAATGGCCAGGAAACGTTGCACTACGGTTTGGTAGATCCGGCGCTCCGGTTCGGAAAGTTCCCCAGGCATCACGTTCGTTGGAATGATGGCATGATGGTCGGAAACCTTGGCATCATCGAAGATGCGTTTGTCCATGCGCACATAACCCTTTGCCAAGGCTTCCTTTGCGAACTTCCCGTAATCCGAGCCTTGAAGGCTCTCCATCAGGCCTTTGGCCACGGCCAGGTAATCGTTGGGCAAATAGCGGCTGTCGGTACGCGGATAGGTGAGCACCTTATGGCGTTCGTAGAGGGCCTGAGCCAAACCCAGGGTGTTCTTGGCCGAGAAGCCGAAGCGGGCATTGGCCTCGCGCTGCAAGCTGGTAAGATCGTAAAGCTGCGGCGCCCCTTGGCTGGAAGGCTTCTGCGTCTCGGTGACCTGGGCCGGTTTACCCAGGCATTTGGCGACGATGGACTCTGCCCTCGCCTTGTCCCAGATGCGTTCGGCCTTGGTCGGATCGGCTTTGGCGGTTTCGCCCTTGTCGGGCTTCGCGGTATCTTCGTCGTCTCCTTTGCGGAAGGCGGGATCGAACCAACGCCCCGCATAGTCGGTGCCGGCGCCGGCGGCGAACTCCCCGTGGACTTCCCAATAATCCTTGGGGACGAACTTTTCGCGGTCCCATTCCCGCCGCACCAGCATGGAAAGGGTCGGGGTTTGCACGCGGCCGCAGGGCATGAGGAAGAAGCCGCCCCATTGCGATTTGTAGCCGGTAAGGGCGCGGGAACCGTTGATGCCTATAAGCCAATCCGCCTCGGATCGGCACATCGCGGCCTGGGCCAGGTTCTGCATTTCCACATCGGTACGAAGGTGCTTGAAGCCTTCCTCGATGGCGGTCTTGGTCATGCTTTGCAGCCAAAGCCGCTTGATGGACGCCTTGACCGGCTTGGTCTCGGAAACGTATTGCAGGATATAACGGAAGATGAGCTCGCCCTCGCGGCCGGCGTCGCAGGCGTTGATGATCTCTTTGATGTCCTTGCGGCGGAGGAGCTTGGCCAAGGTGGAAAGCTGCCCTTTGGTCTTGGGCAGCGGGGCGATGATGAACTTCTCGGGGATGATGGGAAGGATGTCGAGCGACCAGGACTTCAGCCGTTCATCCATGTCCTTCGGGGTGGCGATGGAAACGAGATGGCCGATGGCGAAGGACACGACGTGCTGGTCGCTCTCGTAGTAGGCTTCGTGCTTCTCGAATTTACCGGGGAGGGCTTTGACGATATCGCCGGCCACGCTGGGTTTTTCGGCGATAATGAGGGTTTTCGTGGCTTCGGCAGCCAATTACGGCCATCCTTTCCGGCGAGTTTTGGAGTCGGTTCAATATATATAACATAGACAGGGGGTCAAAATCAGCGCAGCGCGCGGCGAAACGAGAAGCGGGAAAGGCTGCGGGAGGATCCGGACTAGAGCTGGGAGGCGGTTTCGGATCCTTCGATGATCCGATGAAGGTCCGCGGAGAGATGGAGCTTGAGCTTGTCCCAGTAGCGCACCAGCACGTCGGTTACGAGCTTGGTGTTGTCGGTCTTCTCGCCCTTGATGCGGAAGCCCAAGGCGCGGAACATGTTCAAGTGATCGTAGCCGCCGTGAACGGCATTGTACTCCCTCTCGGAGAGTCGTACGCTGTCCTTCAATTGGAACAGCGCGCGGATGAGCACTTCGGCGTAGCGCTCGTCCTGGAGCATGCCGAACAACTTCGTCCACAAGGGCTTGAGGCGGAACTTCTCCGAGCGAGCCGCCAATTCGCGGGCCGGGTCGGCGTGATCCAAAGCGAGGATTTCCCCGGCGATGGACGTCATGCGCGCGAACTCCGCCGAGGCGGAGGTCAGCTTCCAAGCGGTGACATGGATTTCGGTACGGCCGGAATCGAAGGTGTCCCGCAGGAAGGTCAGCACTTCGCGCGACCCCCGGCCGATGCGGTTCACGTCCTGCACCACGATATGCCCGATGCCTTCTTGCATGGTGCGGCTCAGGATGCGTTCCAGCCCGGAGCGCATCCGCCCTTTGGCGCCCGGTCCCACGTCGGTGACGATGTCCACCACTTCCAGGCCCTGCAGCACGCAATAGGTCTGGAGGTCGACCGACTGCGAAGCCAGAGTCCGTTCCTGGCCTTCGTCCGGCCAAACCGAACAGTAGATCAAAGCCTTGGTATTCTTGGTAGGTATGCTCATTTTGCTTGCGCCTGAACTTGGCTTAATATAAACATAATCCTGTTTCGCCACGCGCACTTTTCTACCCCCGGGAGCCTCGCAAACCCTTCCTTGACCAGGCGTTGTAACGATTCCCGACAGCGGGGTTGCATCTTTCGCGCTAGCCTTGGATAATTTCAAGCGGAAACCCAAATGCCAAAAGCCGGGCGCGCGCGAGCCGCCTTCGTCACCACCGATTTCCCTCCCGATATCGGCGGGCTGCAAACCTATTCCTATCGCATCGCCACCTCCTGGCCCGGAGGCATGCTGCGCGCCGTCATCGCCGGTAGCGATCGCCCGCGGCGCGCTTTGCCATCGCCCGCGCGGGGCGTGGCTCTCGCCTGGCGCCGGGGGCGCACGCGCTGGAGGGCCTTCGCCTGGGGGCTATGGACCATCCCCTGGTTCCGCTTCCGCCATCGGACCTCGCTGCTCTTGCATATGCAATGGACCACCGCCCTTCCCTCCCTCGCGCTCCGCAAGCTGGTACCCGGCACGCGCTACGTTGTCCTGGTGCACGGCGCCGAATTGATCGATCCCGAAAGATGGCTGGTGGGTCGGCTCAAGCATGCGGTGCTGTCGAACGCGGACGCCGTGGTGGCCGGTTCGCTGCATACGGCCGAAATCGTTTCCCAACTCGGCATCCGCTGCCGCCGCCTGGAAGTCATCCCTTACGGCAATCCCCTGGAAGGCAGGCGCGATCCGCCTCCGGGTGAGGGTATCCCGCCGGTTACCCCCGGTCCCCGCCTATTGTGCATGCACCGCCTGGTCCCGCGCAAAGGCACGGCTCTGCTGCTCGAAGCCTTGGCCGGGCTGAAGGATCGGGCCTGGGGCCTGGACATCGTGGGCCGCGGCGAAGAAGAAGGATCGCTTAAGGCCCTCGTCGCCAAGCTGAAGCTCCGCGATCGGATCCGCTTCCTGCCCTCCGTGGACGAGGACGGAAAGATGCGGCTCTTGCGCGAGTCCAGCTTGTTCATTTTGCCCAGCCTGCCCCCCGTGTCGAACAACCACGTGGAGGGGTTGGGGCTTACCTTGCTGGAAGCCCAAAGCCAGGGCCTGCCGGTCCTTGCCGCCCGCACCGGCGGCATCCCGGAGGCGGTCCGGGAAGGACGCACCGGCATCCTGTTCCGCGCCGGGGACGCGCTGGACCTGAGGGAAAAGCTGGCCTGGTCGCTGGCCTCGCAGGAAAAGCTAAGGGAGATGGGGAAGGCGGGGCCGGGTTGGGTACGCGAGAATTTCAGTTGGGAACGGAGCCTGGAAAAGCTCCGGGCCTTGCTGGAAGAGATCGCCGGCTAGGTGTACTTCTCTTCGCCCAATTTCAGGTTCGCGTAGAATTCCACCGGGCTGTTCGCGGCGATCAGGCTCTTGCGGATGTCCGCATCCGCCATGATGCGCGAGATCGCGGAAAGGGCGCGGATATGCGGCCCCGTGGTATTCGAGGGCGATACGATGAGGAAGAGCAGGAAAACCGGTTCCTTGTCGATGGCCTCGAAGTCGATGCCGCGCTTGACCGAGCAAGCCACCACGCACATCTTATCCAGGAAGTCGACCTTGCCATGCGGGACGGCAAGGCCGCAGCCGATGCCGGTGGACATCTTCTCTTCGCGCCCCAGTACGGCGGCCATAATGCCGTCCCGGTTCTCGATCCCGTAAGCCTGGCAGAGCAAGACCACCATCTCCTCGATGATCTCGCGCTTGTTCGGCTTTTGCGAGTCGATGATGATGCACTTTTCCGTGAACCGTTCCGAAAGCCTCATAATGCCGTTCCTCTGGCCGAAAAAACGTAAACCGTTTTTTCAGGCGCCCCTAATTTAAAATTCCGCGCCTAAGGACCAGTATTACCGCGGCGGATTCCGATGCGTTCCAACGCCGTCGATCGCCCAGGCTTCGGTATACTTGAGCACGAAGATGCCCAGATTCATGCGCATCCCCCATCCTAATCCCAGCCCCATTTCATCGAAAGCGTTGCCGGCAGACCAGGCGCCGCCGTAATCGGCGAAGACGTTCCCCATGATATAACGTAATGCCAAGGGAATGGGCCAGACAATCGAGAATTCCCGGATGAAGGGATACCGGAATTCGATATTGGAAACGAACTTGCGGGTGCCTTTGAATTCGTAATAATCGAAGCCGCGCAAAGGGAAATCGAATTGGGAGAAATAGAGTTCTTCTAGGCGGCTGGGCAGATTCGCCCCGTTGGCGTGGGCATTGAAGGTATAGTCTTCCCCGCCCACCCAGAACTCGTGGGGATTTTCCTTACCGCCCAAGGCTTCGGAAGCGCCCGTCGAAACGCGGACGGCGAGGGTGTATTTCTTGAAGTACTCCCAATATTTGCGGAAATCCGCATCGGCCTCGACGAAAGCGAACTTATCCTGGAAAACCGGCGGAACGGCGGTGACGTTGGCGTAGAGCCTCTCCCCATTGACCGGCCCTACGATTCCCCAAAGCGAATTATCATGGACCCAACGGATGCTCGGGAACAAGGCGTTGATGACGATGGGCTTGAAGGAATCGTCGGTGCTGAAGTTGCTGCCGTCGCTGATTTGGCGGGTGCGCGAGGTGAACATGGTGCGCGCCTCGAACTCCATGCGGGTGAAGACCGAGAACGGGTAGCTTACCGAACCGCCGAATCCCCATTGCCGATCGAGGTAAACGTTCGAGTCCGGGAAGACGGAGCCGTTCCCGCTAAAGAGCGCATACTGGGACAATTGCGCCTGATGATACGCCGTCACGGAGAAATCCGGCTTGAGGGCCAGGTAATCATAGCTGATGGCCCCGTTGGTGTTCTCCCAACTGCCGTTGATCGCGAGGGCGAAGGAAAGTTCCTGATCCCCCATCAGATCGCTCAGGGTGATGTACGCCAAACCGCCGTAGCCGTATTGGTTGTCTACGCCCAGGGCCGCGTTCGCGTTATCCAAACTCCAAATCGGCTTATAGCGATTCTTCACGAAGCCCCCGTCGGGCGTCATGTACGCCGAACTGTCGGTGAGGAACGGCGTCTTCGCCTTCTTGCCACGTTTGCGCTCCCCGCGTTCCTCCGCGGCCGAGTCGGATCGGACGGAATCCCGCATCGAGAATCGGGCCGCCGTGTCCGCAGGGGCGGAAGCGGATTTCGCGGTGGTATCCTTGCGCCCTCGGCTCGAGGCCAGGACGGCCGAGTCCTTGGCGAAGCGGGCGGAAGCCGCGGAATCCTTGCCGATGGCCGCGCCGATGGCCTCTCCCGCGGCCTTGGAAGCCTTCTCTTTGCGGATATGCTCTATGGAGTCGCTCTTGGCGGTGGCCGTCTTCACCGAATCGGCGCGTTTGACGGAATCGATACGGATGCTATCGGGGTTGAAGCTGGACAAGGTGGCCCAATTGACGGGCCGGAAGAAATGCACCGAGGTGTCCTGCAGCGATTTGATGAACCGGGTGGTGGGCAATTCGCCATGCATGGCCTTCGCGAGGGGATCCTTCATCAGGAAAACGTCCCAACCGCCTTCCTCGAAGAGCGAGAAGGCGAGGTACTTGCCGTCCCACGACCAGGAGGGCGTGAAGCAGCCGGACAAAAGGTTGGTTAGAGGCTTCTCGCCCCAGGTCCCGGCCGAATCTTCGGCCGCCAGATAAACGTTATCGATGCCCGAGCGGTTGGATACGAATACGAGGCTGGAATCGGAAGGCCCGTAGGAGGGCTGCTTCTCGTCGAAGGCGCCGCCCGCGATTTTCGTCAATCCCTGGCCGTCCATCCCGATCCGGTAGACGTCGCTGAAGGCCAGCAAGCTATCGTAATCGTCCAAGGGGTTGGCCGAAGGCGGCCGCACGATGGCATTGCGGCGGTCCGACTCGAAGGCGATCCATTTCCCGGAAGGCGAGAAGACGGGATGATCGTCGTGGGCGAGATCATGGGTGAGTTGGATCAATTTGCCTTCGCGGAGATCCCAGACGTAGATATCGGTCAGGCCGTCTCGCATTCCGCTGAAGGCGATGTAGCGGCCGTCGCGGGACCAATTGGGCGAGAGGATGGCCTGCACGTCGGGGGCGATCTTTCGGATTTGCTTGCCTTGATGGCCCTTGCGCGCGTCCACGATGTCGATGACGTCCTTGCCCTGCTGCTTGCTCACGACCGCGATCTGCTTACTGTCCGGGCTCCAGGCGATGCCCGACTTGAAGGAGTGGAAGCTCTCATGCTGCTCGGTCTTGCCGCCCTGGATCACCGTTCGCGTCACCTTCTCGCTCTTCACGTTGATGATGAAGATGGCCTCCCAGGTTTCCCTATCGCTGAAGAAGGCGATCTCCTCGCCGTTGGGCGAAATGGAAGGCTGCAAGTTGTAGAAGGATTGGTCCTTGCCGTGATCGGTCAATTGGCGCGCTACCGATTTCCCGTACTGGCGTTGGCCCAGCTCGGGCCAATAGACGAAGCGCAGTTCGCGCAGCCATAGCTCCCCGGCTTCCTCCAGGGATGTCTTGGTCACCTTCTTGAAGGCCTGCGGCAGATCATGGGAGTCGGCCATGGCCTGGATCAGCTTGGTCACCGTCCCCTTGCCGTAGATCTGGTCCACCCAGTACAGGAACAATTGCCCGCCCTTGTAGGCCAGGAAACCGCCGAAGTCGGTGGTGGGCGGTTCCACGTAACCGAAGGTGGTCGCGTCCACCATGAAGAATTCCGATCCCAGGTCCCAGCCCAGCGAGGCGTATTCCGCCAGGCCTTCGCTCACGAACAGGGGGAACTGCGACGTCTGATGCGCGGCCATGGAGGCCGCGTTCTCCCCGTAGAGCATGTCGAAAACGACCGCGTGCGTCATCTCATGCTTGATGACGTGGTAGAAGTCGTGGTAACTGCCTTCGAAGGGGAGCACGATGCGGTTCTTGAAAATCTCGGTGAAGCCGCCGATCCCCTCCTCCAGCGGCAGGCGGATGACGTTGGTCTGTTCGAATTCCGCATGCGATCCGTGCAGGATGATGGGGACGCGCGCGCCCAATTTGTGGCCCACCGTGGTGGAAACGCTCTTGTACATCTGCTCCACGTGGCGGGCGGCGAATTGGGCGATGAGGTCGGAGCCTTGCGGGAAATAGATGTCGAAATGCTCGGTCCGGTAATACGACCATTTGAATTGGTGGTATTGCACCTTGTTCTGGCCGAAGTTCTGGGCCTGGGGGCGGATGGGGAAAAGCAGGACGGCGGCCAGTACCAGAACGGCGCGCAACTTCGTAATCAAGCGGGCTCTCCTTGCAAGCGGGCTTCGGCCCAATCCAAAAGGCGCGGTTCGGCTCCCGTGGACAGCAGGTCCCCGGGGAGTTCGGCGGAGAAGCGATCCAGGCATTGGGCGATCTCGGCCGCCGAAAGCTGCCCGGGGGCCACCGCCTGACCGGCAAGATAACCGTAGGCCAGGGGGCATCCGAGCGCGGGACCGAGCACCCGCAGGGCGCGCCCGACCGCGCCCATGGAAAGGACGCAGGCCTGGGGCGCGGCGGCGGCGGCTTCCCGCGCGAAGCCCATCAGGGCGAGCACCTCGGCGCGGGTGGCGCAGCTGACGGCGAACTTCACTCCGGCCGGCCGCCAGGCCAGCATCTCCCGCAGCAGAGCGCTCAGGCGATCGGGCGCGGGGCAACCCGCGAAGTCATGGTGCGACAAGAGCAATCGGGCCCCGGATGCGGAGAGTCCGTCGCGTAGGGCAACCGGGAGGCGGGGATATTCCTCGATCTCGATGTCCACCCAATCGGGAACCGGATCCGTTCCGGCGCAGCCCAAGGCTTCCCAGATTACGGCGCGATGCGGGGAACGGGCATCCGGCCAGGCTCCGCCGTCCCGTTGCAGGCGTACGGTCAGCAAGGTGCCGAAGGCGAGGCCGCGGCGATCGCGTTCGGACCGGAAGGAGAGGAATTCATCCGCGAGGCGGCCGGGATCGGCAATCCCGGAATCGCCCGCGAAGGTATCCGCCCGGAATTCGGCCAAATCGCAATCCGAGAGAGCGGCCCAAGCCGCGGGATCATGGCGGTTTGCGCCGGTGACAATGCCTATTACGCGCGCCCCGTATCGGCGGATCAAAGTCGCCTTTTTAGTACTTTGCCGCACAATGCCATCCCAAGATACATTAGTATCCCCCGCCTGCCGCAAAAAATCCCCCTCCATAATAGCCATCGCGAAGGCCTTTCTGCTGGTCATTTCCATCTCCGTAGCGATCCGTGCCGCCGATACGCTGGCACCGGCCCCGTCGGCGCGAAACCTTATCCCGCTTTCCGAGCCCGGCTACGATTCCCTCCTCATGCGCGCCCTTGACACCCTCTATCGCGGCGCATACGTATCGGCCGACAGCATGTTGCGCGGCCTGCCGGACATCCCGGCGCGCGGTTTCTTCTTAGGTCTCGCTTCGGCCGCCCGTTGTAACGACTTGGGGGATACCGCCGCGCTCACCGCGGCGGAAGCCGAATGGGACCGCATCGAACGGGCCGGGGATGAAGGCGGATCGCCGCTGGCCAAGGCCGCCAATTACGGGATTTACCGCGGGCTCGCGGAATTGCAGTTGAGCTACGTCGCCAGCCTGCATGGGGGCGGGCGCATCAAGGCCGCCCGCTTAGGCCGGCGCGCGGCCAAGCATTTGCAGGCCTATCCCGGGATCGCCGAGGCGGAAGCGGCCCTGGCCCTCTATGATTATTACAAGGCGGAGCTCCTGAAGGGGATCGATTGGTTCCCCTTCGTCAACGCCGATCGCGAAGGGCCCCTCCGTCGGTTGGAAGCCGCCGTTCCCCGCTCCCGTTACCTGCATGCTACCCTGTCCGCGTCCCTGCTTTGGATCTATTACGATTCCGGGCGGTATGACTTGGGGCTCCCCGCCATCCGCGGCTTCCTGGCGCGTTATCCCGGCAATCGCATCTGGCGGCAGATGCTGGCGGACTTCGAATTCCGGGGATCCCGATCAGGCGCCGGAAATCTGGACTCGGCCTTGGCCGTGCACCTCGCCCTTTCCTCCGAATACCAAGCCCTGGCCTCCGCCTCTCCCCCGCCGGCCACCCTGCCTTTGGGTTACTTGTGCTCGGTGGGCAACCTGGCGAAGATCTACGCCGCCCAGGGGAAGCGGGAATTATTGCAGCGGCAATTGGGGATCTGGTACTCGCCCCGGTACGCCGGCCTGGGGAATTGGCTGCCGGCGAGCCTGGTACGCGAAGTAGATGCTTTGCGGAAACAAAACATGCTGCAAAGATGACCTCCGGACGCGATAATGGACGGACACCCTGGCACAAGAATAGCCGGGATAATGCGTCTGCCAAATTTGTATCTTAGAACGTCCACTTTAGGACATATTCTTAGCCCGGAGACACTTCCAGCCATGTCCACACCCGTTACCGATGTCCCGATCAATCCGACCGAAAAAGCCCACATCGATGTCGAATCCGTAACCATCCGCTTCGCGGGGGATTCGGGCGACGGCATGCAAATCACCGGCACCCAATTCACGGACGCCTCCGCGGTGTTCGGGAACGATCTGGCCACCATGCCGGACTTCCCCGCCGAGATCCGCGCGCCGGCCGGCACCGTCGCAGGCGTGAGCGCCTACCAAATCCACTTCAGCTCCCTGGACATCAAGACGCCGGGAGATGATCTTAACGTGCTGGTGGCCATGAACGCCGCCGCCCTGAAGGCCAATATCGCCGACCTCGAAGAAGGCGGCATCTTGCTGCTGGACGAAGCCGGGTTCACCGATAAGGACATCGAGAAGGCGGAGATGAAAAGCAATCCGCTCACCGACGGATCGCTGGACGGCTACCGCGTCATCAAGGCGAACATCACCGAGCTGACCATCAACGCCGTGAAGGAGACGGGGCTCAAGGGGAAATCCGCCGAGCTCTGCAAGAACTTCTTCACCTTGGGGATGATGTACTGGCTGTACGATCGGCCCCTCACCCATACCCTCAAGTGGCTGGACGAAAAATACGGCCCCAAGACCAAATACAAGGACAAGCCCGAGGTCGCCGAGTCCAACAAGAAGGCGCTCACCGCCGGCTACAACTTCGCCGACACCGTCGAGCTGTTCACCTCGCATTACCGCGTCAAGAAGGCGGCCCTCCCCAAGGGCAAGTACCGCAAGATCAGCGGCAACGAGGCCACCGTATTCGGCCTGCTTACGGCCTCGCAGAAATCCGGACGGCCGCTTTTCTACGGCAGCTATCCCATTACCCCGGCTTCGGATATCCTGCATGGCTTGTCGCGCCACAAGAACTTCGGAGTCATCACCTTCCAGGCCGAGGATGAGATCGCCGCCATCGCCTCCTCCCTGGGTTCGGCCTATGCCGGCGGCCTGGGCGTGACCGCCACTTCGGGCCCGGGCATCTGCCTCAAGCTGGAAGCCATGGGCTTGGGCGTCATGACGGAACTTCCCCTGGTCATCGTGGACGTCCAGCGCGGCGGCCCTTCCACCGGCCTCCCCACCAAGACCGAGCAATCCGATTTGCTGATGGTCATGTTCGGGCGCAGCGGCGATTCGCCCTTGCCCGTATTGGCCGCGCGTTCGCCGGGCGATTGCTTCGGCATGGCCTTCGAAGCCGCGCGCATCGCCCTCAAGTACATGACCCCCGTCGTGCTTCTTACCGACGGCTACATCGCCAATGGCGCCGAGCCCTGGCTGATACCCGACCATAATGCCATCCCCGAGATCAAAACCAACCTCGCTACGGCGGACGGCTCGACCTTCCAGGCCTTCGCGCGCGACCCCGTTACCATGGCCCGCAAATGGGCCATTCCGGGAACCCCGGGTTTGGAGCACCGCATCGGCGGATTGGAGAAGGCCCGCAACACCGGCGCGGTCGCTTACGATCCTGAAAACCACCAGGCCATGACCAATGAGCGGCACGCCAAGATCGCCGGCATCGCCAACGACATCCCCTTGGCCGAAGTGATGGGCCGGGCGGACGCGGATGCCCTCGTGATCAGTTGGGGCGGCACCTTCGGAACCGTCTCGACCGCGGTGGAGGAAGCCATCAAGGGCGGCCTTCCCGTGGCCCACGTGCATTTGCAATACCTGAACCCGTTCCCCCGTAACCTGGGGGAAATCCTGGACAAGTACGATCGCGTGATCATTCCCGAGCTCAACATGGGCCAGCTCCGCTTGCTCATCTCCGGCCGCTTCGGCATCCCGGTGCAAGGCATCAACCAGGTGCGCGGCAAGCCCTTCAAAGTATCCTTCCTCGTTTCGGAACTACATCGGATCCTGGAGACCCAGAAATGACGACCGCCACCGCCGAACCCCTAACGCGCAAAGACTTCGCCTCGCCGACCGCTATCCGCTGGTGCCCGGGCTGCGGCGACTATTCCATCCTCAGCACCATGCAAGGCATCTTGCCCGGCTTGGGGATCCCGAAGGAAAACTTCGTGTTCGTATCGGGCATCGGCTGCTCCAGCCGCTTCCCCTACTACATGAACACCTACGGCTTCCACACCATCCACGGCCGCGCCCCGGCGGTTTCGTCCGGCGTGAAGCTGACCAATCCCGACTTGCAGGTGTGGGTCATCACCGGCGACGGCGACGCCCTGTCCATCGGCGGGAACCACTTCATCCATGCCCTGCGCCGCAACATGGATCTGAAGATCATCCTGTTCAACAACCGCATCTACGGCCTGACCAAGGGGCAATACTCCCCCACCTCGGGCGTAGGCACCGTATCGCCCTCGACTCCCTACGGCTCCGTGGATCAACCCCTCTCCCCCATCTCGATGGCCCTGGGAGCGGAAGCCGGATTCGTGGCGCGCACCAGCGACAATGACGTGAAGCATATGGGCGAGGTCTTCGCGGCCGCCGCGGCTTATAAAGGCGCGGCCTTGGTCGAGGTCCTGCAGAACTGCGTCATCTTCGCGGACAAGGTGCACGAACCCTACTACGGCCGTCCCACCCGCAACGACACCTTGCTTTACCTGAAGCATGGCGAGCCCCTCCGCTTCGGCAAGGAGATGGAGAAGGGCCTGGTGATGGACAAGTTCGCCATGAAGTCCAAGACCAATCCGTCCGAAGGCGAAGTTCTCATCCACGATGAGAAAGAGGCTTCGGGAGCCTTGGGCTTCTACCTGTCGCGCTTGGCCCATCCGGAATATCCGGTGCCGGTGGGCGTTTTCCGCAACGTGGAAAGGCCGGTTTATCACGCCGGAGTCCGGGCCCAAGTGGATGCCGCCCAAGCCAAGAATCCTCCCAGCCTGGATAAGCTGTTCAATTCGGGCAGCACTTGGACGGTGGACTAAGCAGCCCCCGGGAGCTGGATTAAAACCCGCTTCCTACAGAACGACCTTTCCGAAGGCGGCCTACGCAGGCCGCCTTCGATTTTTTAGGAAGATATTCCCGAACCGCCCGTGAATCCCGCATTACCCGGAACGGGTAGCCGAATCCCGCTCGCAATCGTCAAAGCCCCGGTAGGGACATCCTGCCAATTAGCTCACAGGGAAGCTAGTTTTTACCGAATCTCCCTCGACTCGGGAGCATTTCATGGAAATTGGAAGCGTCGCCACCGTTCCGAACCCCGGTACGGCGAGTCCGATCCGCTCACAATTCGGAGCGGAAAACGTGAAGTCGCCTCGGAAGTCGGATTTCCAAGGGCAGCATTTGGATCATCTTAACCCTAAAACCGAGCCAGGCCGACCGGACATATTCCAACACCTGGAATACCGGTCCTACCTGGCCGATTACGTAGAGTGGCGGCAAAAGGGGAATCTGCGTTTCTCCAAACGCGCCTTCTCGCAGAAGTACTTCGGATCCACCGGAATCCTGTACGAGGTCATCCAGGGCCGGCGGGATCTGGGGCCTAAGTTGCGCGTGCGCTGCGCGGCCGCCCTGGGCTTGAACGATAAGGAGAACGAATACTTCGAGCTCCTGGTACAGCACAACCAGGCCAAGCATGACCTGGAAAGGAACTTCTTGTTCGAGAAGCTGTCGCGGTTCCGGAACTCCAAGCCGTGGGTGGTGAGGGAGAACCAGCATAAGTACTACGCTAAATGGTACTATGCCGTGGTTTTCAGCTACCTCGGGCTGGACAAACGGAAGGCGACCGCCAAGGAGATCGCCGCGGAGATTACCCCGGCGCTGACCGACGCCCAGGTGTCCGAAGCCATCGACCTGCTGATGGAGTTGGAACTGGTGAAGAAATCGGAGCGGGGCTATGCTCTGACGCGGAACCACCTGGTGTCGGGAGGATTCACGGGCGAAGTCGCTTTGGAGTACAACCGGCAGATCCAAAAGCTGACGAGCGATCTGGCGCAAGAGGATATGATGCGCTTCAAGGCCTTCAGCACCCAGGTTACGACGGTTTCCAGCGAGAGCCTGAAGGCGATCCGGATGAAGTTCGTGGCCTTCCAGCAAGAGATGCAGGATATCGTGGCGAAGGACAAAGGGACGGACAAGGTATGCACCGTAGTATTCCAGATTATTCCGAACACGAAATGAGAACGATGCCGGCCATACGGGCGATTTGCATTCTCGGGGCACTCCTGGCATTCGCTTGTATGAAGCCCGAATCGACGGGGCCCGGTACGGATAACGGACAAACCCCAATCGGGGATGATGATCGCCAGGCAGGCGCAACCTCCAGCACCAATTGGCCCCAAGAAGACGTCGGATCGCAGCCTATCCAAATAATCGGAACCGCGGATTCCATTTTATCCTTTTCCTTCATGCAAGCATTGACCGCGGGAAGCAACCCGGTTCCGACCCGGCTCGCGGCGACCTTCCTCCTCTATCGATCCGGATTTAATCCCTTATTCGACTCGGTACCGACCTTGCGCTTGGTTTTCCCGGTCTCGGATACTTGCAGAATCAATGCAGTGGACCTTAACCCTTTGTTGCAAGGCGATATGGATACCTTAAGATTTACCGTCGAAGTCCGGATTGATTCCGTTCGCGCGTTATTTCCGGGTTTCACGTATTCCAAAAAGCGGAAAAAATTCCTGGAGTGGCCGATTCACGTCAATGACTCGAGCACGACCAGCCTGACCAGCCCTCATTACCAATTCGCCGGGATACCCGACTCCCTACTTCGATCCTTACAATCCGACACTAGCGGGAACGCCAAGCTCTATTACTACATTCCTGGCGCGCCATATTATTGGCCGCCATCCTTCGGGCACGACAGCCTGTACATAGGTCCTACCGTGTATGGCCGGTTCCCGTTGCGATGCATCAAGGTGGTTTCCCATTCGGCTCCGAAGGCGGTCTTCTCGATCGAAGTCTACGCCCTTTCACTGGTAAAGGAATTGGTCAATGACAGTCTTCACCACTCCAATCCAATCACGGTCATCAAACTGGGTGACCTCATTTCGCGATTCCAAGGGGAAGGCATCCCCGCGATCCGCGCCCCAAGGTAAAAGCCGCGGCCGGATGGGCCTTCGCGCCGCCCTGCTCGTAGGGGCCTCGCTCTCAATCCCCTCTCTCGTCCGCAGCTACCCCGTTTCCATGGACATCGGCGCTTTCGCGATCGATGATTACACCGACAATGGCGGCGGGGCGCTGGATCTCAGCTACCTCATCGCAGGGGGGCAGAACTTTTTCTGGGCGGCGCAAGCCGATGTTCCTCCCTATGCGGGCGGCAACACGGGCACCCCCACCCTGGCGGTAGATGCCCGCGATACCCAGGTGTCGAAAGCCGCTCTCACGAATACGTCCAGCGGATACGGGAACCGGGAATACGCCGATTTCGTTTATTTCGGAGGCCACGGGATCTACGGGCAGATGTTCCTCGGCAATTACCCGAGTTATGGTTACGTCAAGCCCTCGGATCTGAACCTCGGGGTCGGCTACAATCGTTGGTTGCTGGCCAACTCCTGCTCGCTGTTCAACGGCGGCGCCCCCGCCACGGTCTGGCAGCCCGCATTCAAAGGCCTCAAGGTCATGCTCGGATTCAAGTCCTACGTCTTCGACAATAACCTGAGCTGGGATTTGTACAACGACTTCTGGCTTAATTGGACCTCCCGGGGGAAAAGCATACTGTCCTCCTTCTTCGATGCCGAGGCCAACTACGGGTATAAGCACCTCTACCCCACCAAAGGACTGGAACCCGGTTGCCTGTCCGCCCAATATTCGGATGATTCCTGGGACTATTGCCGCGAGTTCTTCAAACTGGCGCCCCACAATTACAACAAGGCTATCGCCAATACGGGTTATTACTACTCCAGGGTGATCGGCACGCCCCAGTACTGAGGCCCGCCCCCATTCCATTCCTCACGCGGAGAAACGCAATGCGTAACGCTGTCCTTCCCATGGCGATCGTCCTTCTCGCCTTCGGCGCCCATGCCGCTCCCGCGCAGAACGCGATCGCGAACCGGGCCGATTCAACCAAGTCCGCTCCTGCCGACACCGGAGCCAAAGCCGCCCCGGCCAAAGCCGCGCCCGCGGCGGCCGCTTCCGCCGTGGCCCAGGATTCCGCCGCGGCCCATAAGGCCTTGGCCGATTCCGCGGCCACGCGCGCCAAGTTCGCCAAGGACTCCCTGGTCTCGGCCCGCAAGATCGACGAGATCAAGCGCCTGGCCCAGAAGGATTCCTTGGCGGCCGTACGTAAGAAAGCCCTGGATTCCGCTTCGGCTCGCAGCCGGTACGTCCACGATTCCCTGGTCGTGCACCACAAGCACGTGCGCGATTCCATTGCGACCCGCCAGAAGTTCGTTCGCGACTCCCTGGCGGTCCGCCGCAAGTTGGTCATGGATTCGCTGGCCGCGCGCCTCAAGTACGTCCACGATTCCTTGGCGGTAGCCAAGGCCCACCGCGACTCCGCCGCCACGGCCTCCAAGAAGGCGCATGATGATTCCGTCCATACGGCGGCCCTAGCCAAAGTCGCGTCCTCCAAGACCCTCGCCGACTCGCTACAAGCCGCGAAGGCGGCCAAGGACTCCGTGGCTTCCCTCGCGAAGGCCGCCGCCAAGGCGAAGGCGGATTCCATCGCATCGGCCGTGAAACTGCAAGCCTTGGCGAAGGTGGCGGCCGACAAGGCGTTGGCGCAATCCCGGGCCGATTCCGTCAAGAACGCCCGGGCGGCCAAAGCCCACAACGACTCCTTGTCGGCGGCAGCCAAACGCGCCCATGCCGATTCCCTCCGCGCCGCGGCGAAAGCCAGGACCGATAGCGTCCACGCGGCCGCGCGGGCGCGCGCCGATTCCGTCCTCGCTGCCGGCCGCCATCGCGCCGATTCCCTGAAAGCGGCCGCCGAAGCCAAGGTAGCCCTGCGCCGCGCCGCCCTCCAGGCCCGGACCGATTCCATCGCGGCGGCTAAGGCTTCACGGGACTCCGCGGCCGCGGCCGCCCGCGCGGCGCAGCATGAGAAGGACAGCACCCTGGCCAAGAGCTATCGGATCCTCAATCGGCCCGTCAACAAGGACGAGGTCAAGTATTTCCTCACCCGATTCAAGATGAAGGACGCGGGCAAGCCGGAATCGACCGCCGTCAATTGGGTTTGGCGCGACAAGTCGGGAGCCTTATTGACCTACGAGCCGGGCATGTCCGAGCTCGGCTTCTCCGACGAAAGCGTTCCGATGTTGGACAAGAAGGATTACGTTCCGGATTCCCTGATCCGTTTCCGCACGGATGGCATCCTGCGCGAGCTGCTGCAAGAGAAGGCCGATCGATACGCCTTCGCGAACTACGAGATCACCATGGTGCAGAAGAAATCCCCGGAGACGAAGGATCAGGTTCTCCCTGCCGTGCCCGCTTATTATTTCGGCCGGTACATCCGTAAGTTGGACGATCGCCTGGTGCTGGGGGACGCCTTCCAGGTCCGCTTGAGCTACGGCGCCGGGGGCGCCACCCAATTGTTCTCCCTGCGCGACCCGGTACTGGCCGAGGGCGCGCCGGTGAAGGTTCCCACCCGACAATACGTCGCCGACAGCCTGGTCCGATGGACGAATTCCCGCACGCGGCCGCGCACCCTGCTGTATCCGTATCATCCTGATCGCTTGCGCATCCGCGACATCAAGCCCGTGAAGATCCTGGAATCCTACGTGGAGACGACGGAAAAATTCCGCGACGCCCCGCAATTGGACGGGACCTACTTGATGCCCTCGGTGACCGTTCTGGCCCAGGTCTATCTCTATCCCTCCGCCACGAAATCGAAAGAGCCCCCGCCCGTCGAACCGATCCTGCTCCACTTCCATTTCCCCTGCCGGCCCGGCGCGGGCCTATGCTGGCCCGATGCCGGCCAAGGCATGGAAGGCGGGGCCGCCGCGCCCGCCGGCCGCATGGCTCCCCCCCGTAACCCCGGTGCTACCGCCCCGAATCCGGCCAAGGCCGGGGCCCCCGGGGAGGCCTCCGCGCCCGCGAAGGCTGCGCCCTCGGCCGCGCCTACCAAACGCGCGCCTTGATTCCTCGCCTACCCGGATAGTTCCGCTATCCGGGTAGTTCCGCATACCCCATCCGTCCCCGGAATACGAGCCGCTCACAGAATGGAGCGAATTGAGCTTGCCCTGCCCGTGGTGGGGGCACCGACGGCGATATCTTTCTCGTCGAAGGGGCATGATTCCTGAAATCAGCCCTGGGATCGGAAAGAAGGATAGCATGTCGGAACACGAAGACCTGCGGAATGGCGCCGATTGGCAAGCCCAGCTCTACGACCGTTACCACCAGAAAGTATTCGGGATCTGCCTTTACTTCCTGAAGGACAGGGAAGAAGCGAAAGACGCCTCCCAAGACGTTTTCATCAAGGCCTTCCGCGCCTGGGGGGGATTCGAATGGAAGTGCGATCCGTTGACCTGGATCGGCGCCATCGCCAAGCATGAATGCTTCAGCCGCCGGATACGGCAAAGGCGCCATATGGAACGCCGCGCGGAGATGGCGCTGGAAATCGCATGGGAGTCCGAAGAGTCCGGGGATGAATTCGTTCTCCATCGTTTACGGCTGGAGAAGGTCTTGCCCGAAATACGCGGCCGCCTCCGCGAGATCCTGCGCCTGGCCATGGACGGGCTCAACCATCGGGAGATCGCCAACCGCATGGGTGTCTCGCGGGTCGCCATTACCCGTCGCCTTACCCGGTTCAAGAAGGAGATTGCCGACCTGGGCATTAAGCGTGAGACCGCCTTCGTACGCGCCGGGCAGACGCGTTTCGCCGCCGGGGCCGCGCCGGCCTTGTCCTTGGCCCGCGCCGGCCATCATCGCGAAGCTTCCGCGGAACTGGCCTTGGATCCGGCCTACGCCCCCGAGGCCCAACTCATCGCGGCTTAGAAAGCGACTCATCGATAGGGTCGGCGCGGGCAGGCGCCCTTCCTTCGGGGGGCATCGCCCGAGCAAGCGCGTCGCGATTTTTAACTTAAGCCGGTGGACGCGTTGCATACTCCTTTCGGATTGCTGCTGGCCCAGCTATCCGTAGTGGTGGGCATCGCCGGAACCTGCGGCTTGCTGGCGAAACGCTTGGGGCAACCCGCCGTGATCGGCGAGATGGCCGCGGGCATCGCCCTGGGCCCGTCCCTGCTGGGCCATTTTTTCCCCGGCTTTTCGCAAGCCTTGTTCCCGCCGGCGAGCCTAGGGACCTTGAACCTGCTCAGCCAAGTGGGCGTGATCCTGTTCCTGTTTTCCATGGGGATGGAGATCGATTTGGCTTCGGTGCGGCGGCATGCGCGGCAGGCGCTGTTCGTCAGCCCGGCGGGAATCGTCGTGCCCTTCCTATTGGGGGCGGGCGCGGCGGCCTTCCTCTACTCAGGCATCGCTCCGCCGCAAGTGCCCTTCCCCGCCTTCGCGCTATTCCTGGGAAGCGCATTGAGCGTCACGGCCTTCCCGGTGCTGGCCCGCATCCTGGCGGAACGGAACCTGCTGGCGACGGCTTTGGGGCATACCGCCATGGCCAGCGCCGCCGTGGAAGACGTGATCGCGTGGATCCTGCTGGCGTTGATCATCGCGGTAGCCAAGGCGGCTTCGCCCTTCTCCGCGGCCGCGGTGGCGCTGGCCGCCTCCGCCTTCACCCTGGCGATGTTGTTCGTGTTGCGGCCCGCCGCGCGCCGCCTGCCGGTGCTCGATCCCGATGGCCGGCCCAAACGGGGAGCGGTACTCGCCGCCCTGATCGTTCTCTTCTTGTCTTCCCTATGCACCGAGGCCATCGGCATCCACGCCTTGTTCGGGGCCTTCCTGGCGGGCGCGGCCATGCCTTCCCAATCGGCCTTCCGGACCTTCTTGCGCGAACGGTTGGAGTATCCGGCATCGCTTTTCCTGCTTCCCGTGTTTTTCGCCTCGACGGGTTTGCGCACTCGCGTGGATAGCCTCACGAGCGCGGTAGACTGGGGGGTCTTCGCGCTTTTATTGGCCTTGGCGGTGGCGGGCAAGCTGGGAGGCGTGAGCCTGGCTTCACGGGCCGCGGGTGCGCCTTGGCGCGAAGCCTTGGCCCTGGGGGCGCTCATGAATACCCGGGGATTGATGGAGTTGATCGTGTTGAACGTAGGGCTCGACCTGGGTATCCTGCCGCCCCGGTTATTCACCCTGATGGTCCTGGTGGCGCTGGTGACCACCGCCATGACCGGGCCCTTGCTCGATCTGATCCTCGGCAAAACGCCCGGGCAGGTATCCCGCGCGCTCAGCCCCGGATCAAAAGCAAGCGTCCCCCGCGGATCTTGACGTCCGCCAGATGCGCGGTCGCCCGATCGAAAGCCTCCTTGTCGGAGGCCCAATCGCGCGCTTCGATTTTGCCTTTGGAGGAGAGCACGGAAGGCGGCGCGGAGATCCCGTTCATGATGGCCGCGACCGGGACCATGGATAATTTCCCGTCCTCCAGCTTGGGATAACCTTTCATGACCGAATTCAGGTAGCCGTGCACGTGCAGCAGCTTCGCCAGCGTCGCCAAGGCCCCTTTCATCTGCTCCACCGGCAGGCTGTTCCGCGCCACCAGCAGGGTGTCCTCCAGGGAAAGATGATAGTCGAGATGGAGGTTCTCCAGGGCGTCGCTACCGCGGATGAGGTCGTTCAACTCCGCCGCATCCAGGGCCAAGGTATCTTTGGCCGCAGGGTCCGCCGCTTTCGGCGTCGTCAGGAAGCTGTCCACCTTGGCGCGGACGCGCGCCTGGGACTCGGGCGAGGTTTGCACGGACGTAAGTTCCGCCGGACGCGGCGCGACCAGGGCCTTCAGCTGCTTGTATTGCATGGCAAGCAAGATGAGGAAAACCAGCACGAGAAAGGCCGGCATCAGCAGGAGGAAAATAAAGAAAGGCCCCTTCATCAGGGGCTGATTGCCTGCGGCGTTGCGGGATGGGGAGAGGATGGGCTTTCGCACGGGTCCTGCGTAAGCCCCGGTCTAATGGCCAGCGGGAGCGGGCGCTCCAGCCGGAGCGGGCGCTCCTACGGGAGCGGGCGCCGCTTGGGTCGCCGGGGCGGCAGCGGGCGCGGCCTCTTCCGCGGCGTTCTTCGTCACGGGCGAGGTCCAATTGATCTTCTCGTTGAAGGTCGGATCGACCTCTCCCCGGAAGGAAGTATCCACCCAAGTGAACAGCACGAAGATCAGCAGGAACACGAAGTTGGCCAGGAAAATGGTCAGGTTCAGGAGCTTGCTTTCATAGCGCAAGCCCATGAGGAACATGGACACGATAATGCCCATGATCAGCGCCGTCCCCATGATCAGGGTGGTGCGGATGGCATGCAGGTTCAACCAATCGATGCCCAGCTTGTCCACGTCGAGCTGGGACAGGCCGATCATAACGGCGGCGAGGATCAGTAGGGCGAAATAGCTGCCGATGACGGCGCCTTTCGGGAATTCATGGCCGGGAAGGGTGGTATCGTGCATTTGGCTTACCTGATGAGATAAAGGAGGGGGAACAGGAAGACCCATACCAAATCGACCAGGGCCCAATAGATGGCGACCATTTCGATGGGGGTGAAATAGGAACGGCTGAAACGGGTCCGCGAAGTCCGGACCAAGGCGAAGATCATCAGGCCCATGCCCACCAGGACGTGGACGGCATGCAGGCCCGTCATGACGAAGTAGAAGCCGAAGAACACGTGCGAGAAGGGGTCGGTGAAGCCGTGGTGGGCATGCCACAAACGGCCGGGGAGGGTGCCGTGTTCGAACTTCTGGGCGTATTCCAGGGACTTGGTCACCAGGAAGCCGGCGGCGAAGATCAGGCTCAAGATCAGGTTCATGCGGACCTTCGCTTGCTGGCCCGCCTGGGCGGCCACAACCGCCAAGCCCATGGTAAGGCCGGCCGTGAGCAACCAGAAGGTGTTGACCGCTCCGAAGCGCCAATCGAGATGGGCGGAACCTTCGGCGAAACCGCCATGGTGCAAGGTATGGAAGAGCAAGGCGCCGACGAACAAGGCGCCGAACATCATTATTTCCGAGGCAATGAACAACCACATGCCGATCTTGGCGGAATCGAACTCCTGTTCGGCGGAGTCGAAATGATGGGCGACGTGGTGTTCGGGCAATCCGGTTACGGTGGCCATTAGGCTTTCTCCGTCTCGAAGGCGTAGGGACCGTGGGTCACGATAGGGGTCTCGGTAAAGTTATACAGCGGCGGCGGGGAATCCGTCTGCCATTCCAAGGTCTTGGCGCCCCACGGATTGGCCGGGGCCGTCGCGCCCTTCCACAGGGACACGATAAGGTTGATTAGGGCGGTGAACAAGCCGACGGCGAGGATGACCACGCCTACGGTGGAGATCTGATGGTAAATCTGGAACTGATCCCAGTAATGGTAGTACCGGCGCGGGCTTCCAAGCGAACCCATGATCAACTGCACGAAGAAGGTGACGTTGAAGCCGATGAATACGGTGATGGAGGCCAGCTTGCCCACAGTCTCGTTGTACATCTTGCCCGTCATCTTCGGCCACCAGTAGTGGATGCCGCCGATGAAGGCGATCATGGTGCTGCCCATGGCTACGTAGTGGAAATGGGATACGATGAAATAGGTGTCATGCAAATGGATGTCCACCGACAGGATGGCCAGGATGATCCCGGTGAGGCCGCCGATGGTGAAGTTCCACAGGAATTGCAGGGCGTACAGCATCGGGGTCTTCAAGTCGATGGAACCCTTGTAGAGGGTAGCCGTCCAGTTGAAGACCTTGATGGCCGAGGGGATCGCCGTGAAGAAGGTCAGGAAGGAAAAGATGGTGTCCGCCAGTTCGGATTGGCCGGCCACGAACATGTGATGGCCCCAAACGACGAACCCGATGATGGCGATGGCCACCGAGGAGTAGGCGACGAAGCGGTATCCGAATATGTCCTTCTTGGCGAAAGCGGCGATGATTTCCGAGGTGATGCCGAAACCCGGGACCACGATGATATATACGGCAGGATGGGAGTAGAACCAGAAGAAGTGCTGCATCAGGAGCGGATCCCCGCCCAAGGCCGGATCGAAGATGCCGATGCCGAAGAAGTTTTCCATCAGCAACAGCAACAGCGTGATGGCCAAAACCGGAGTCGCGAAAATCTGCATGATGCCGGTGGCGTACATGGCCCACAGGAACAGGGGCATGCGGTACCAGGTCATGCCCGGGGCGCGCATGGTGTGCATGGTGACGATGAAGTTAAGGCCCGTCAGGATGGAAGAGAAGCCCAGGATGAAGGCGGCCACCATCATCCACAGTACGGCGGGATTCTGGGACAAGGAGTATGGAGCGTACATGGTCCAACCCTGATCGGCATGACCCGCGACGATGGACCAAAGCGCGATGCCGGCGCCGATCCAGTATAGGTAGAGGCTGGTGAGGTTCAACTTGGGGAAAGCGAGATCCTTGGCGCCGATCTGGATGGGCACGAAGAAATTGCCCAGGGCCGCCGGAATCCCGGGAACCACCACCAGGAACACCATGATCACGCCGTGCAGGGTGAAGAACTGGTTGTACTGATCCGGGGTGAGAAAATCCTTGAGCGGGCTCCATAGCTCGAGCCGGAACAGGAAAGCGAAAGTCCCGCCGGTGATGAAGAAAAGCAGGATGGAAGCCAGGTACATCATCCCGATGCGCTTATGGTCCACCGTGACCAACCAGGACATGAGGCCCTTCTTGGTCTTGAGGTAGTTGATGTTGTCGTGTACGTGGGCAATCATATTAACCGTCCGTCTCTCTTTTTTTCCCGCTACCTAAGTGCACGCTAATGTTCCAAACCTACCAGGCTAACGATCAGATCCGGTCACTTCAACGATTTGATGTAGGCCATGAGGGCGGCGATTTCGCGGTCCGACAATACGCCCTGGAAAACCGGCATCACGGGTTGGAATCCGGTGACGACCTTGGCCGTAGGAACCATCATGGATTCCTTCAGGTACGCCTCGTCCACCATCACCATACCCATATTGGTCGTTTCCTGGCGGCCGTACAGCCCCTTCCAGGAAGGCCCTACGCCCTTGGATCCATCGATGGAATGGCAGGCATTGCATCCGCGCTTCTGGTACAGAAGGGCGCCGAACTGCTCCGGAGTCTTGCCCTTGCCCGGATCCGAGGCGTTGGCCAGCCATTCCTGGTAGACGTCCGGCTCTACCACCTTCACGGCGGTCCACATGTAGGAGTGGTTGGTCCCGCAATACTGGGTGCACTCCACCGGGAACACGCCGGTGCGGGTGGCCTGGAACCATATGGCGTTCCAGCGGTTGGGCAACACGTCCGCCTTGGCGCGGAAAGCGGGAATGAAGAAGCTGTGGATCACGTCCCGCGAGGTCATGGCCAGCTTCACCGGGGTATTGACCGGGACCACCAGGGTATCGTTGACCGCGCCGGCGGGGTACTCGAAGCTCCAGGACCATTTCTGGCCTTTCACGTTGACCTGCATGTAGCCCGAAGGCGCCACGCGCATGTGCAGGAATCCCTTCATGCCCACGAAGAACAGGGCCATCACGATGATCAGCGGGATGATGGTCCAGCTGAGTTCCAAGGTCAGGTTGTGCGTGATCTGGGCGGTGGCGAGCTGATCGGGGCGGCGGCGCAGGTACTTGAAGGTGAACACCGTGATCAAGATGACGATGAGCCCGAAGAAGAATACGGAAATCCACAGGTATAGATCGAAGGCCGGATCCACGATGCTCGTGAAGGTGGAGGCCTTTTCGGGAAGCCAGAACGTTTTCGCGTTATCCATATTCTTCTCTTACACCCGTTGATTGAAAGATGTCATCCGGCCGCGAGCCTTCGGCTCAGGCCCCCGTCCCCGCGGCCACCGGCCGATTGGGGACTTTATTGCGTTTCAACTCGCGACGCCACAGGGTTCCCAGGAACAGGAAGAGCCCGAAGGCGACCACATAGCCGCCCCCCTTCATGAAGTTCCGGGCGAACAGGACGTAGCCCTTAGCGTTCGGATCGTAGCGGTAGCAGAACATCTCGATCTTCTCGCCGATGGAAAGGGCCCGGCCGGCGCTGGCGTCCAACAGGGCCAGGCGCAGATCCTTGTGCTTGAACTCCACCCCGTACAGATACCGGGAAATCTTGCCGGCCGGCGAGATGGTGAAGATGCCCGCGGCATGCGCGAATTCGTTGGTGTTCCTCAGGTACTGGTATTTGAAACCGATGGCGGCGGTAACCCGTTTGATTTCCTTCTCGTTCCCCGTGAGGAAATGCCAGCCTGCCGCCGCCTCCGGCTTCCCCAAGGCTTCGATATGGGACTGCTTTTTGGCGGCCGCCAGCGTTTGCGTTTCGCGCGGATCGATGCTGATGGTTACGACCTCGAACTCCTTGCCCGGGGTCCAGGTCAGCTTCTTCATGCCGTCCAGCATCCCCTTTAATACCAGGTTGCACAGCATGGGGCATTGATAATAGGCGAAATTGAGGAGGACCGGCTTGCCGGGTTGGAAGTAGGCCCCCAGGGTAACGTCCTTGCCTTCGTCGTCCTTGAACTTCGCGTCCAAGGGAACCTGGTCCCCGAGGTGCTCATCGATACCCACGTCGACCAGGCTGGCGGGCAGTGATTGGCCCTCCGCCCCGGCGGTCGGTTCGCGGTTGGTATCGTAGCTGCCGCCGAACGCATGCGCGCCCCGGCCCATGCCCAATAGGGCTAGACCGGACAGGATAAGGACGCTGCGGTTGACGGCTAGCATGCTGTTACTTCTTCACCTGGGGCGCGGCTTTGGCTTTGCCGGAGGTTGCTTTGGCGGAGGCCGGCTTCCCAACGGCTGCGCCGTTGGGCCCCGAAACCACTTTGGCGCTCTTCTTTACTTCAGGCGCATTCTCCACCTGGATCCCGTTGTCTTCCGCGGCGGGAGCGGATGCGGCCGCAGCGGCGGCGAAAGCAGCGCCTTCCAGGTAGGTGTCCGTGATGGGAACCCATTCCCGGCCCGGCTTCCCCTGATGTTCTTGTGCAACCAGCTCCATGGCTCGCGCGATAGGGATGCGGATGCGGCCCTTGTCCTTATCCAGAATCTTATAAGAAGTCAGGATTTCGTCTTCATGGGCATGGAGCGCTTGCAACTCGGAAGGGACGAATTGCGCTTGCTTATGCGCGATTTCGTGATCCTTTGCGCCCTTGAACCAGAAAATGCAGACGGCGAAAAAGGCCAGCATGATGATCACGCTGATGGGAATCAGCCACAGGACCGTGGTCCAGCTGAAATCGGACAGCTCATGCCCGACGCCCGCGGGAGAATGCGGCTGGGCGGGATCGACGGTGCGGGTATCGGTGCTACTCATGATCGGGTACCCCGTTATCGTAGGATAGGCAGTCGGCCAGGCGCGGATCGCCCGACGGAATCAAGTTAGCGCTGTTCATCCGGCGGAAGAATAGGAAGAGGAACATCCCTCCGACGAACAACAGCGATCCGACATCGCCGAGGCCGAAGGTCGCCCCGTCCGGATGGAAATTCGGTTGGATCATCCAATAGATATCGATGTAGCACATGGTCATCAGCCAAAGGGCCCCCGCCGAGATGGCGAGGATGTTGCGCTTGACGTGCCAGGACATCAGGTACAAGAAGGGGATGGCGAAATGGCACCAGGGCAGGAGCAGGCTGACCGTATGCCAGCTGCCGACGGCGCGATGGTGGAAGAAGGAGGTTTCTTCCGGGATGTTGGCGTACCAGATTAGGAAGAACTGGCCGAAGGCGATATAGGTCCAGAACACGTTGTGGCCGAAAAGCAACTTGCCCGCATCATGGAAGTGATCCTTGCGGTAGATGTCCTTGCGGCCCGTCTTGCCGCGCAGGTAGGCCGAAATCAGGATCAGGAAGCAGTATTGCAGGACGACCGAACCGGCGAAGAAGTAGACGCCGAACATGGTGGAGAACCAGTGCGGGTCGAGGGACATGATCCAGTCGAAGGCGAAGAAGGTCTGGGTCAGGGCGAAGACGATGGCGGCGCCGGCGGCCACGCGGCCCATCTTGATCGTGAGGGCGGGGTCCCGGGTTTCGTCCTGCTTACGCGAGGTGCGCAGGAAGAACACGCTGAAGGCCGTCCACAGGCCGAAGTAGATGGCCAGGCGGATATAGAGGGCGGTCGGGTTGAGGTAAGCTTCCTTGATGTGCACCAGGTGGTCATGGGCCCGGACATCGGCGCTGTACCACGGGAGCAATTGGCCCGCGCCCAGGATGACCGGGATGAACAGAATAAGCATCCAGGGAAGGTTGGCGGCCGCGGTCTCGCTGACGCGGCGGATGGTAACGCTCCAGGCCGAGCGGGCCAAGTGCTGAACCAACACGAAGAAGAAGGAGCCGAGCGCGATGGCCAGGAAGAAGCAGAACGCGGTCAGGTAGGACGCGAAGAACGCCTGCTGCCCTTGCATATAGCTTACGCCGCACAGGACGGCGCCGATCGCTCCCAGTCCCAGGAAGATGGGGGCGCTCCCCACCTTGGCGGTCAAACGGTA
The DNA here is from genome assembly GCA_019509785.1 of Fibrobacterota bacterium. Classification (NCBI taxonomy): domain Bacteria; kingdom Pseudomonadati; phylum Fibrobacterota; species Fibrobacterota bacterium. Next base: position 102,627 of record JAEKLQ010000038.1, read on the forward strand.
ATTATCAGTTGACATCCCTATTCCTTGTCACTTCAGGTTGGCGCGTTCGTTCTCGGGAACGTCGTTGAGAGTCGCATGGGTGGACCGCTGCAGGGCCCGGAGGTAGGCCACGATGGCCCAACGATCCTCTTCGGGAACCTGCTTGCCGTAAGAAGGCATATTGCGGACCCCGTAGGTGATGGTATGGAAGATCTGCCCGTCCGGCATGTTCACGATGCGATCATCGTGGAAGTTCGGCGGGGGGATCGGGAAACCATGCTTGATGACCATGCCGTCGCCCATGCCGGTGCGGCCATGGCAGGGGGTGCAATAGATCTGGAAGCGATCCTGGCCGCGTTCCAGAAGGGCCATATCGATCTTGAGCGGATTGGCGGCGTAGTGGGCCGTGTCCTTGCCGCCGCGATAATAATCGTCGTCGGCCTTCAGAAGGCCGACCGCCACGGTGCCTTCCGGGGGCGTCTGCATGTTGCGGCCGTCTTCGGTGAAGGTATTCTTCCCGTAGGGCAGCCATTTGGGCTGGAACTCCATGCCATGCTTGATCCAGACCGGGTTTTCATCCGAAGTCTGGCCGCGGCAGCCCAGCAGGGCGGCGAGAGCGAGGCCGGCGAGAAGCGCGATGCGAGGTTGGGGTTTCAAGGGATCAATCCTCCAGGACTTCGATGTTGCGGCCGCCGATGTCCGCCAGCAATTTCTGGACTTCGTTCACGTTGAACTTCGGGTCCTTGGCCTCGATGCTGATGAAGAACCCGTTGTCCGAGAACTTGCCGAAGTTCTTGCTCTTGAAAAGGGCATGGTACATAACGGGTATGAAGGCTGGATAGGGGTTCAGGGGCTTGCCGCCGATGACGACCGGCTGGGCGAACATATTGATCCAGTACTGCAGCCCGAAGCCGCCGAAACAGCCGGCCATGGCCCCGAAGAAAGCGATCCAGCCCATGCGCGAATCGCCGATTCCCATGGCGTGGTCGATACCGTGGATGGGGAACGGCGAATGCACGTCCCATTTCTTGAAACCCTTATCGCGTACCTTTTCGGCCGCGTGATAGACTTCCTTCACGCCCGCGAACTCGGCCAGGACGCCGAAAGTCTTCGGTTTGGCTTGGGTGACGGTCTTTTCCATTCTCAGTGTCCTCTGGCTTTCGCGCCCGCGGTGCCCATGGCCGCAGGCGGCGTATCATGATGCTCGCCGTAATGCGGGCTGGCCACGGGCATGACGCCCTTCACCTCGGCGATGGCCAGCTGGGGCAAGTACTTCAGGAACAAAAGGAAGAAGGTGCCGAACAGGCCGAAGGTGCCCACGTAGGTCCAGATGTCGACCCAGGTCGGGCGATAGTAGCCCCAGGACGAAGGCAGGAAGTCGGCATGCAGGGAGATCACGATGACGAAGCGCTCGAACCACATGCCGATGTTCATGAAGATGGTCATGACGAACATGATGGGGATATTGGTGCGGATCTTCTTGAACCAGAAGAACTGCGGGGTGATCACGTTGCAGGACATCATGATGAAATAGGCCCAACCATATTCGCCAAGGGCGCGCGTATAGAAGGCGAAGCGTTCGTAGATGCTGCCCGAGTACCAGGCGATGAAGAGCTCCATGAAGTAGGCGTATCCGACCAAGGAACCGGTCAGGAGCATGAACTTGTTCATGTTCTCCAGATGGTGCATGCGGACCACCTTCTTCAGGCCGAAGACCTGGCGGGCGACGATGAGCAAGGTTTCCACCAGGGCGAAGCCGCTGAAGACGGCGCCGGCGACGAAGTAGGGCGGGAAGATAGTGGTATGCCAGCCCGGCACCTTGGAGGCGGCGAAGTCGAAGGAGACGATGGAGTGCACCGAGAGCACCAGAGGGGTCGAGATGGCGGCCAGGATGAGGTAGGCGCGTTCGTAGTTCTGCCAGTGGCGCGCCGAACCGCGCCAGCCGAGGGCGAACACGGCCAGCACGAACTTGCGCACCTTGGTGGTGGCGCGGTCGCGGAAGGTCGCCAGATCCGGGATGAGGCCCATGTACCAGAACAGGACCGAGACCGTGAAGTAGGTCGAGACCGCGAAGACGTCCCACAGCAGAGGGCTGCGGAAGTTGGGCCAGACCGCCATCTGGTTCGGGATCGGGAACACGTAATAGATGACCCAGATACGCCCGACGTGGATGGCCGGGAAGATGCCGGCGCACATCACCGCGAAGATGGTCATGGCTTCGGAGAAGCGGTTGATGGCGGTGCGCCAGCGTTGGCGGAACAGGAACAAGATGGCGGAGATAAGGGTCCCCGCGTGGCCGATACCGATCCACCACACGAAATTGACGATGGCCCAGCCCCAAGCCACCGGGACGTTGACGCCCCAGACGCCGGTTCCTTCCCAGAACAGGTAGCCGATAAGGCCGGCCATGAGGGAAAGCAGGGACAGGCTGGCGAGCAACAGCAAAACCCAAGTCGCGGTGGGTTTGGCTTCGGCCGGCAAGGTGATGATATCCGTGACTTCGTGGAAGTCCTCGGTCTCGACCAGTACCGGCCGTTTTGTCGGATCGTAATCGCTGTGGATGATCATTTCGGCATTTCCCTTAACCGTTCAACCTATTCATCATTATCAGGCCGCGATTTTTTCGATGGCTTTGTTCGGATTCCGCACCCGGCCCAGGTAGGTCGTGCGGGGCTTGGTGTTCAAGTCCTTCAACACTCCGTAATTGCGCGGGTGCTTCTTGAGCTTGGCCACCCGGCTTTCCGGGTCGTTGATGTTGCCGAACACGATGGCATCGGTCGGGCAGGCTTGGGCGCAGGCCGGCGTCACCACGCCATCCGGAATCGTCTCTTGGCCCTTGTTCTTGTACTGGATGCGGGCGCGGTTGATGCGCTGCACGCAGTAGGTGCACTTCTCCATGACGCCGCGGAAGCGGACGGTGACGTCCGGGTTCTTCTGCATGGCCAAGGGGCTGTTCTTCCAGTTATTGGTGAAGTTGAAGAAGTTGAACCGGCGCACCTTGTACGGGCAGTTGTTGGAGCAGTAGCGCGTCCCGACGCAGCGGTTGTACACCATGTCGTTCAGACCCTCGTGGGAATGGACGGTGGCGGCCACCGGGCAGACTTCCTCGCAAGGGGCGTTCTCGCATTGCTGGCAGGTCATGATCTGGAAGACCATATCGGGATTGTCCACGTCGCCGTTGAAATACCGATCCAAGCGGATCCAATGCATCTCGCGGCCGCGCAGCACCTGTTCCTTGCCCACCACGGGCACGTTGTTCTCGGCGGTGCAGGCGAGCAGGCAGGTATTGCAACCCGTGCAATTGTTCAGGTCGATGACCATGCCCCATTGCTGCCCGACGGTGAAGTCGTAATCGCCGCGGGCGCCGTCCTTCTTGAAGGGCGCCTCGCCCCAGAGGGACTTCTCCAGGCCGTCCTTCGGATCGACCGGATGCTCGTTCCAACGGGCCTCGGAAAACGGTTTCTCTTCCTCTACGGTGCTGTTCTTGGTTTCCTCGTAGCCTTCCAGGGAAGCCTCGCGAACGATGGGGCGGCGCTCCATGGACCAATGATCCTGGGTGCAAGCGACCTCATACAGCCCGCCGGTGGCCTCGATCTTCACGTCGCCGGCCCAATACGGGGAAGCGCTCGACATCAAGGCGTAGGCATCGAAGCCGGAACCGGTCCCGACCTTGCCCACGGAACGGCGGCCATAACCGAAATGCAGCAAGGCAGTGTCCTCGGACATGCCGGGCAGGATCCAGGCCACGGCTTCCAGGGATTTCCCGCCCACGGTCACGCGCACCATGGCGCGATGGCGGTACTCGCCCATGCGGGTGCCGGTCTTATTGTCGGTCAGCATCTGGGCCGCGATGCCCAGCTTGTCCGCCAGCTTCGGCGAAACCAGTACGGCATTGTCCCAGGTCAGCTTGGTGACCGGATCGGGAAGCTCTTGCAGCCAGGCGTTGTTGGCGTAGCGGCCATCGTACAGGTTGGGATGATGGCGGAAAAGCATCTCGATGCCGCCGGTTTTCGGGGCGCCGGGAATTTTGGCCAAGGCGCCGCCTACCGAGCCGGGATGGACCGAAGCATACGTAGTCCGGGGAATGACGCCGTCGTGCAACCATTGGCGCCAGGTATGCTCGAAGTCCGCGCCGCCTTGCTTACGCCAGTACTCGCGCACGATGTCATGGCTCTTGCGGAAAGGATAGGCCGAGAGACCGGCGAGCAATTCCGCGGCGCCGATGCTGTTGTACATCGGATTGATCAGCGGCTGCGCCAGGGACGCGGTGCCGTCATACGCCAGGCCATCCCCCCACTCTTCCAGGAAGTGGCTCGAGGGCAGATGCCATTCGCTCAGGGCGGTGGTTTCGTTGCTCTCGGAGGAAAGGGCGATGACATGCTTGACCTTACCGAGCTTGCCGGCGAAGTCCATGTCCGCCGGGGCCGCGAAGGCGGGGTTGGCGTCCAGGATGACCAGGGTCTCGACCTGTCCGGCCGCCATGGCCGAGGCCAATGCCGGCAGGGCTTCCAGGGAAGGGGTCTCGCCGTTGAGGGAGGCCACCACGCTGGGCTTGTATTCGAGGGTAACGCCGACGTTACCCAGGGCGGAATTGAGGATGTGCCCGAGCGCATGGGCCTGCTCCGGCTGGTAACGGCCCACGACCACGAGGGACGCGCCCTTGTGCTCCAGGATGTCCTTCGCCATTTCGCGGATGTATTCGGGCTTGACGCCGGCAGCGGCGGCATCGGCGGAGAGGGCGGACACTTCCGAACCCCAGGCGCCCAGATCGAGGCCTTGGGCCTGCATTTCCTTAGCCACCAGGATGAGCACGTTGGCGATCTGGCTCGGCTTCACGCGCAGGCGATGGTCGGCCGTACCGCCGGTGGGGCTGAAATGCGACTCCACCATATAGAGGCGGCTCATGCCTTCCGGACCGAGATCGGGATTGCGGGTGCTTACGAAGGCCTTGCCGTTCTTCAGGTGATCGGATTCGGACTCGCTGAAATCGCAATCGATGGAAAGGATGCGCTTGGCGGCCTGCATCTTATAGTGCGGATCCAGGGCCTGGCCCGTAACCGCCTTGATACCCTGGGCCTGCGCGTCCCGGTTGACGGTCTCGTAGGTGGTCCACTGGGCCTTGGGGTAGGTCTTGAGCACATGGGCCTTCACGTCCGCCAGGGAGGGCGAAGCGATATACCCGCTTAGGAAATGCAGTCCCTGCCCGCCGTTGGCCTTATAGCCCGCGAAAAGCGCGTCGGCCTCTTTCCAGAAGGAACCCCAATCGCTGTTCACGCCGCTCTTGAACGGTTCCTTGGAGCGATCGGGATCATAAAGGCCCAACACCGAAGCCTGGTGGTATTTGCCGGTGGCCCCGAGGCTGGAAGGATGCTTGGGATTGCCTTCGATCTTGGTCGGACGCCCTTCGTGGCTCTCGACCAAAAGGCCCACGGCCTCGCCGCCCACCGACATGGTGGTCGCGTAGAACTGGGGCACGCCGGGGATCAGGCTTTCCGGTTGCTTGTTATAAGGGAGGATGTTCAGATCCGGACGGCGGATGGGCTTGCATCCCGAAACGCCGGCCAATGCCATGCCCGCGCCCATCACCTGCAGGAAGCGGCGGCGCGATACGTTGGTACCCAGCTCGGATGCGCCTTCAGGAAATTCGCGTTCTACGAACTCCTTGAACTCCGGAGCTTCGGCGAGCTCGTCGAGACTCTTCCAATACTTCTTTCCGGTATTCTTGGGGTCCAGATTCAACGATGACATGTGCTGCAGTCCGTTCTGGTATTGACGTGATACTTTTCCATGAACTTGCGGCCGTTCTCGACGGGGTCCCCGTCCGGATGCCAAGCCAGGTTGGTGATCAGCTTGCGGTCGCGGATATGGGAGGCGGGATTGCGATGGCAGTCCAGGCACCAGGACATGCTCAGCGGGGCGAACTCGTGGACCACGTCCATTTGGTCGATGCGGCCATGGCATTCCACGCAGCTGACGCCCTTGTTGACGTGGGCGCTGTGGTTGAAGTAGGCGAACTCGGGCAGCTTATGGATACGCACCCATTGGATGGGCTGGCCGGAAGCGAAGGCTTCGCGCAACTTCACGATCTCGGGCGAAGTGGTCTTAACGCTGGTATGGCAGTTCATGCAGACTTCCGTCGGCGGCACTCCGGCGAACTGCCCGCGCTCGACGTTGAAGTGGCAGTACCGGCAATCCATGCCCATGGTCCCGGCGTGCAGCTTGTGGCTGTAATGGACGGGCTGCTCCGGTTGGAAGCCGACGTTCAGATGCTTCGGGGAGAACCAGTACCAGAACACGAATATCAACGCGTTCGAGACGACGAATAAGGATACCGCGGCTATCGCCGGGATCTTGTTTGTCCACTTGGGGAATACCATTAATCAGCTCTCCGTTGCGGGAGTTGGGCGAGATGGATGCAGCAGGATATGTCCGAGGCCATCATTGACGGCGCGAAAAGATAGACAAGGGGTAACCGCTTGCCAATGGATCATAAGCGTTGTAAGGGGGAAATTTTTAGTCAGATCGGATTCGATCCGCTCCCCGTTCGCGCCGCGATTAATTGGGAATTGTTGTCAGCGAGAGCCGACCCGCGCGAGACGCGGTTCCTGATCCGTTCGTAACCGGAATGAAGTCAAGCGTTTAACCGCGAGACCCTATACGAACACGATCGCCTTATCCCACACCATAG